>CAYFIF010000154.1:0-4808 GCA_964343085.1 uncultured bacterium
CTTCGCAAAACACTATTTTATTTACATCCGGTTTACGTGAGGGTCTCAAGGTAAGCAATACTGAATTTCAAAGAGCAGTTAAAAGACTTTGGAATTTAGGTTTATTTGAAGATGTTCAATTGCGTTTAGATAGTTCAAGCCTTGAAAATTTAAGTGTGTCGATAATTGTAAAAGAAACACCCATACTTTCTGATATTTTATTTGAAGGAAATAAGAAGATTAAAACAAAAAAAATTCTTGAAGATTTAGATTTTGTAAAAGGGCAGCGAATTAAACCAAATACTTTACATGAAATTAGCAAAAAGATAAAAGAGTTATATAAAGAAAAAGGATATTTGAATACTGAAGTTTCATCTGTATTAAAAAGCCCGAAGAAAGAGTCTAATATTTATGAGGGAAAAGCAAAAGAATTAGTTAAAGATGTAAAATTTATTATTGAGGAAAATAAAAAAGTCAAAATAAGGAAAATAATATTTGAAGGGAACCAAGCTTTTTCTGATTTTCGTTTGAGATGGAAGATGAAAGAAATAAAGCAGCAAAGATCATATTTGTTTTGGCGGAGTACATTTGATGAAAAGAAACTGAAAGACGATTTAGAATTGCTTAATACATTTTACCAAGATAAGGGGTATCGAGATTTTACTATTTTAAGCGATACCATTTTGTATGCTGATAACTTAAAAAAAATGGATATAGTAATTACTTTAGATGAGGGCTACCAGTACAAATATAGGAATTTTTCATGGGAAGGGAATACCCTTTTTGATACTGATTTATTAGATAGAGCTTTATCATTAAAAAAGGGAGATAGATACAGTAAAAAAGATTTTAATATAGCTGTCTTTGATCGGGTTCAAGGCTTATACATGGATAGGGGTTACATATGGAGTCGCATAGAACCGAAAATTACACCAGTGGGTAAAGATACAATTGATATTAACTTTATTGTAACTGAAAACCATAAGGTTTACGTCAATCATATTATTATAGCTGGGAATACTCGTACAAGAGAAAATGTAATACGCCGGCAGTTGAGGATTTTTCCAGGTGATGTGTTTAATAGAGATCGATTAATACGCAGCCAAAGAGAGGTTTGGATGCTCAATTTTTTTGGCAATGTTTTGCCTGATGTAGTACCCGTTGATGAAGATAAGGTTGATATTGTTTTAGAGGTTGAAGAAAAACCTGCAGGCCAGGCAAATGCAAATATGGGTTATTCGGGGCCATATGGTTTGATGGGTGGCGGTGGCTTGGCTTTACCTAATTGGAGAGGAAAGGGACAAAGCCTAAATATCAATTTTAACGTAGGGACAAATTATAGTATAATGGGAGCAACGCCTACAAAATATCAGTCAGCTAGTATTAGCTTTACAGACCCGATGGTAAATGACACAAAAAATTTACTGGGGGCTTCTATCTTTTATTCATTTAGAGGGGGTTCTTCTACATATTATTCACCTATAGATTATACAGTTGCAGGAGGGAGTTTAACTTGGGGGCGGATATTTAAATGGCCAGATGATTTTTTTAGAGGGAGTTGGTCTTTGCGTATGGATCAAAAAAGATATTCTGCAAATAGCCAAGAAGATCTTGATCGTTATGTTGGCGGTTTGAAGAAAACAGATGGGGTAAAAATTATTCAATCTATTCGTCGTGATAGCAGAGATAGACCAGAATTTACTACTATGGGTTCTCTTTTTTCATTGCAATCAACAATCGGGGGGTGGTATTTAGGAGGAAATGAAGATTTTCATAAGCATGTATTAAACCTAGAATTTTATACTCCTACATTTTGGAAATTTGTACTTATGAGTTCATTTAAATTGGGTGTTATTAAGGACCTGCCATCAAATGATGATTCACAATCAATCATCCCTTTTGATGAAAAGTTTATAATGGGTGGTAATGGAATACCATATGGGAATCCCTTGCGCGGTTATGAGGATAATAGAGTAGGACCATTAACTAACTCTGGCAATCCAATTGGTGGAGAATCAATATTTAAAATTAGTACCGAATTTAGATTTCCATTTGCAGAGAATCCTGTTGTTTATGGAATGTTTTTTGCGGAAGCTGGGAATGTGTGGTCTTCATTATTTTTGATGGAAAGCTTTGATGTTCCTCGTAGCGGACCACTAAATTTAAAACGTTCAATTGGTGCAGGAATTAGATTTTTTATGCCAATGATAGGCATGCTTGGGTTTGATATGGGTTATGGTTTTGATAACATAATTGATGGGAAAATAGAGGGGACGTGGAAAACCACAATTACTTTTGGTAATCAATTTTAAATAAAAGGAGAAAAAAGTGAAATTATTTATCTCAAATTCTTTTTTTTGTGTTTTACTATTTTCAGCTGGCACAGTAAATGCTCAGTTAAAGATAGGATATATTCTTTCTGAAAGAATTCGCACTGAATATGAAGAATTCAAAGAGGCTGAATCCCAATTACAACTAGAATATAGAAAAGTCCAGTTTGAGTTTGATCAAATGGTCTTAAAAATGGATAGTTTGAAACAAGAATATGAAGTTAAAAGATTAATGGCTCTAGATAAGGGTGAAAGTATAAAGAAAGAAATAGAACAAATGGAAAAACAAGCACAAACTTTTCAAGCTGATAAAATAGGTCCCCAAGGAGAATTAATGAGGAAACAAGCTCAACTAGAGTATGACATTTTGGGAAAAGTTAAGAAGGCTGTTGATAAAGTTGCTATAGATGGTGCTTATGATTATATAATTGATGCCTCTGTTGGATTATTATATTTTAAACCAAAATATGATTTAACGGATGATGTATTACATGAATTGGGGAACTTAGGTTCAGGGAAAAAATAATTTTTGAAATTCAGTCTAAAAGAAATAGCTGACTTTGTTGGTGGAGATTTAAAAGGAGATCCTGATATAATTATTAGAGGAGTCTCCGAAATTGATAATAGTAAAGAAGGTACAATCACTTTTCTAGGAAACCTGAAATACAAAAAATATTTAAAACTTTCTAAGGCATCAGCTTTTTTTGTAAATGATGAAAATTTTTTATCTGATATGAATGGTGTTGTCGTTATAAATCCACAATTAGCAATTGCAAAAACATTACAAATGTTTAATCCAAGTAGAATAAAAATTGAAGGTTTGCACAAGAAATCAAATATTGATAAAAATTCTAATTTGGATGAAAAGGTTAGCGTCGGGTCGGGTGCGGTTATCGAAAAAGGTGTAAAGGTTGAAAAATTTACCTATATTGGTTCTAATACTGTTGTTGGCGAAAATGTAATAATTGGTAAAAATTGTTTTATTCATCCAAATGTTACAATATATCCTGATGTAATTATTGGGGATTCCGTTATTATTCACAGTGGTAGTGTTATTGGTTGTGATGGTTTTGGATTTATACCAGAAAAAGGAGAGAATGTAAAAATTCCTCAAACTGGTAATGTGATTATTGAGGATTACGTGGAAATAGGTTCAAACACGGTTATTGATAGGGCAACTATTGGCTCTACGAAAATTGGACGAAGGACAAAAATTGATAATTTGGTACATATTGGTCATAATGTTCATATTGGTGAGTCATGTTTAATTACTGCTCAAGTTGGAATAGCGGGGAGTGTTAAAATAGGAGACAAATGTATATTTGCTGGACAATCTGGGGTAGTTCCTCATGTGCAAATAGGTGATGATTCAACCTTTGCCGCTAAAGCAGGTGTAACAAAGTCAGTTTCAGGCGGAGAAATTTATGCTGGCTACCCTGCTAAAAAGATAAAAGATCATAATAAAAGAGAAGCTCTAATAAATAGGATTGAAATAATTGCTAAGAAATTAAAACAATCATAAAGGAAATCACTTCACAAAATGGCTAGAAAACAAAGAACTATTAGAACATCAAACTCATGTCATGGAGTGGGTCTTCATACAGGTGTTGACACCTCGATAACTTTTCATCCCGCACCAGAAAACTTTGGGATTAGATTTATTAGGTCTGATATTCCAGGATGTCCAGAAATTAGAGCTGATATTAACCATGTTGTAGATATTTCACGAGGAACAACAATTGAAGAAAATGATGTTAGAATTCATACTGTTGAGCATGCGCTTGCCGCTGTTAGTGGCTTGCGGTTAGACAATGTTCTAATTGAATTAACAGGGAAAGAGACTCCTGTTATGGATGGAAGTGCAAAGGATTTTGTGGATGCACTGCTTCGTTCGGGTATTAGGGAGCAGGAATTGGAAAGAAAATTATTAAAAATAACTCGTGCTGTAAATTACACGGATCCATATCGAGATATTGATATTCATGTTATCCCATCTGATAGTTTTCGTATTACATTTATGGTTGATTATCCTCTGCCCGCATTAGGGACACAATATGAAGCGATTTATAATATGGAGGAAGATTTTGCAGTGGAAGTTGCTCCTGCAAGAACCTTTTGTTTTTTAAGTGAGGTTGAAATGTTAAAAGAATCGGGCCTAATAAAAGGAGGAGCCCTTGATAATGCAGTTGTACTTATTGATAAAGATATAGATGATAATGAAATTAATCGCTTAAAAAATCTTTTTGGTATTGAACATAATATTAATAATGGTACTAATGGGATTTTAAATGGGAAAGTATTAAGATACAAAAATGAACCAGTTAGACATAAAACACTTGATTTAATTGGAGATTTAGCGCTTCTAGGTGTGCCAATTAAAGGCCATGTTACAGCAGCCAGGGCGGGGCATGCAAGTAACGTTGAATTTGTAAAAAAACTTCGCCAAGAATATTCTGAAGAGTTAAACAGTTTATTATAGGGAAAGAATCAATGGATGAT
>CAYFIF010000155.1:0-4806 GCA_964343085.1 uncultured bacterium
TTTGCCCAACGCGCTGCTTCAATTTCCATCTGCCCACCTATCTCACCAATTAGGACGACTCCATCAGTTTCAGCATCTGTTTCAAAAAGTTCAAGACAGTCTCTCATTGTAGTTCCAATGATTGGATCCCCACCAATACCTATTGCTGTAGTTTGGCCAAGTCCGACATTTACTAATTGATCAATAGCTTCGTAGGTAAGGGTTCCAGATTTTGATATCACCCCAATATTGCCTTTTTTACAGATGAAACCGGGCATTATCCCAAGTTTACATTCATCAACCGTGATAATTCCAGGACAATTAGGTCCAATGAGTCTGGTATTATTTCTTTTCAGCACATTTTTTACCTTCACCATGTCTTGCACTGGGACGCCCTCGGTAATACACACCACTAAACTAATTCCAGCATAGCTAGCCTCAATAACAGCTTCAGCTGCAAAGGGAGGAGGGACAAATATTATGGAGGTATTGGCGTTAGTTTTTTTTACTGCTTCTTCAACACTGTTGAAAACAGGTATTCTTTTTTCAAGTGTTTTGATTCCCCCTTTTCCAGGAGTTACTCCTGAGACAATGTTGGTCCCATAGTCAAGCATTTGTTCACCATGAAACTGTCCTTCAGACCCTGTAATACCTTGGATGACAACTTTTGAATCTTTATTTACAAGTATGGACATTCATAACCTCCTATGACCTTATTGCAGCTTTAACAACTTTATTTGCTGCATCCTTCATACCTTTTGCTGGAATAATGGAGACTCCTGAATCCTCCAAAATTGATTGTGCTTCATTGGCATTTGTACCTTCTAAGCGTACTACAACAGGTACCTTTAATCCTAGTTCTTTAACGGCTTCAACAACTCCATTTGCGATTCTATCACATCGTACTATACCACCAAAAATGTTTATCAAAACAGCTTTTACATTTTTATCTGATAAAATAATTCTAAAACCATTTTTTACTGTCTCAGAATTTGCTGTACCGCCAACATCTAAAAAATTTGCAGGGTCTCCTCCTGCTAGTTTAATAATATCCATTGTAGCCATTGCGAGTCCTGCACCATTTACCATACATCCAACATTTCCATCAAGTTTAATATAATTTAAATTGTACTTTCCAGCTTCAACTTCCATCGAGTCTTCTTCACTAAAATCTCTCATCTCAGCAATTTCTTTTTGTCTAAATAATGCATTACTATCAAAATTGAACTTTGAGTCCAAGGCAATGATTTTATCATCCTTGGTTAAAATCAAAGGGTTAATCTCAACAAGAGATGCGTCGGTTGACCTATAGCATTCATACATTTTCATAAAAATTGAACATGCTTCCTTAAATGCACTATTTTTAAGATTAAGACCGAATGCTAATTTACGGGCCTGATACGAACTCATTCCTAGCATTGGGTCTATCCATGTTTTTATGATTTTATCAGGTGTCTCAACAGCAACTTTTTCAATATCAACACCACCCTCTGATGATACCATGAATACATCCATTTCTCTTCCTCTGTCTAGAGTGATTGCCGCATAAAACTCTTTGGAAATATCTGCTCCTGACTCTATTAATAGCCGTTGTACCTCTTTTCCATTTGGTCCAGTTTGATGAGTCACCAAAGTCATTCCGAGCATTTCCTTTGATAGTCTTTCCACTTCACCCTTGCTGTGAGCTAATTTTACACCACCACCTTTACCACGTCCACCTGCATGAATTTGTGCTTTTACAACTACAGTATCAGTGGCTAATTCATCGTATGCTTTTAGTGCCTCCTTAACTGTAAAAACGGGTATTCCATTTGGAGTTGGTATTTCATATTTACGAAACAACTTTTTTCCTTGATACTCATGTACCTTCATGCTTCATTCCTTATTTCTGTGCCCTTACTACCATTTAATGCTTCTTTGATATGAGGGATTGAGGTTATGATTACTTTATCACCATGATGTTTTAAAAAATGAATTGCAGCCCGTATTTTTGGAGCAATGCTGCCTAATTGAAATTGACCATCATTATGAAGTTTTTCTGCCTCTTTCTTGGTCATTGTACTAATTCTATTTTGATTTGATGAGCCATAGTTTTCATATACGCTATCAACATCTGTAATAATCCAAAGTTCTTGGGCCCTAATGATTCGTCCCATTTTTGCAGCAGAATAGTCTTTGTCAATAACAGCATCTAATCCCTCTAGTTGACCTAGATTATTATTATGGACAGGGATGCCTCCACCTCCAGATGCAATTACGATAGTGCCTCGGTCAACTAAGGTTTTAATTGATTTTCCATGCATTATGTATTCTGGCATAGGAGAAGGTACAACTCTACGGAATCTATCCTTTTCCTGCTCTTTAAAATCCCACCCGTATTGAGAAGAAATCTTATTCGCTTCATTCTCTGAATATCGTTTTCCAATATATTTTGTTGGCTCTTTAAATGAATTATCATTTATATCTACAATTACTTGGGAAACAAGTGTAACAACCTCTCTATCAATCTCCATTTTCCTTAATTTATTTTGGAGACATTGTTGAATCATGTAACCAATTGATCCTTGTGTACTTGCCACACACATCCCTAAGGGTAAAGATGGTACCTCATTCCGCGTAAGTTCCATCCTCATTATTTCATTACCAACTTGAGGGCCGTTACCATGGTTTATACATAGGTTATAACCCCTATAAATAAAATGAGCAAGGCCATTAATCGCTTGCCTGGTTCTTTCAAATTGTTCTTCAATCTTTCCAGTACCATTTTTAGGTGATATACTGTTTCCGCCCATTGCAATCATGGCTGTTTTTATGCTCAATCAATCCTCTTCAAGAAAGGGATATCTATAATTTGTTGGAGTATCGAATGTCTCCTTAATTGTTCTAATAGATATCCATCGTTGTAAATTTAATTCGGAACCAGCCTTATCATTGGTTCCCGATGCCCTGCTACCGCCAAAAGGTTGTTGGCCTACTACTGCTCCAGTTGGTTTATCATTTATATAAAAGTTACCTGCAGAATGTGTGAGTCCATCTTTTGCCTCTTTAATTGCAATTTTGTCATTTCCCATGACACAACCTGTTAATGCATAAGGTGATGTTCTATCCACAAGCTTTATTGTTTTTTCCCAGTCAGAAGGATCATAAAGATAAATGGTGAGTACAGGTCCGAAAATTTCCTCTTCCATTGTTCTAAAGTGAGAGTTGGTAGTCAGGATAGTGGTTGGATCAATAAAATAACCAGTAGTATCATTATATGATCCACCAGAAATAATTTCTGCATCTGAACTATTTCTAGCATATTCGATGTATTCAGTAATTGAATCAAAGGCCTTTTTATCGATTACTGCATTCATGAAATTGGTAAAGTCTCTTGGACAACCAACCTTGATAGAGTCTAATTCTGATAGATATATTTTTTTTACTTTTTCCCAAATAGTAGCTGGGATGTATGCTCTAGACATCGCTGAACATTTTTGTCCTTGGAATTCAAAAGCACCCCTAATCATGGCGGTTGCTAGTTTATTTATATCTACGGACTCATGTACTAAGCAAAAATCTTTTCCACCTGTTTCACCAACGATTCTGGGGTACGTCTTATATTGATCGATGTTTTTTCCAATTGTTTTCCATATGTGCTGGAAGGTTTGGGTCGATCCGGTAAAATGTACTCCAGAAAGATTTGGATTGGTTAGGATAGGGTCTCCAACCTTTGATCCAGATCCAGGAATAAAATTAATAACACCATCTGGTAGACCAGCTTCTTTTAGCATTTTCATTATGTAATAGCATGGCAAAACAGCACTGGAGGCAGGCTTCCATAGTGCGACATTACCCATTAAAACCGGAGCGCAGGGGAGATTTCCAGCTATGGATGTGAAGTTAAATGGAGTAATGGCAAAAACAAATCCCTCAAGTGGACGATATTCCAGTGAATTTTTAACCCCTTTAGGCGATATGAGTGGTTGGTTAGAATGAATGTCCTCTGCATATTGGCAATTAAAATTAAAAAAGTCTATAAGCTCGCATGCTGAATCGATTTCTGCTTGGAAAGCATTTTTACTTTGGTTAAGCATTGTTGCAGCATTTATAGTATCTCTCCAGGTTCCTTGAAGTAGTTCTGCTGCTTTTTTAAATATTTTTATCCTATCTTGAATGGATGTTTTTGACCAAGTTTTCCAGGTTTCCAAGGAATTATCTATGGCGAGTTGAATTTCATATTCACCTGCCTTATGAAAATTTCCTAATATATGTTGGTGATCGTGAGGCATAATACATTTTCCAATATCTTGGGTCTTTATTGTATTACTACCAATTATAAGTGGAATTTCAACGAGCTCGCTAGCCATCTGATCATATTTAGCTTGAAGATTTTTTCTATTATCCGAACCTGGTTTATAGTTTCTAACCGGTTCATTGACTGTTTTTTGAATAATTTTCATAATTGGGTACTATTTGTTCTAAAAAATATCATGAAATTGTCTGCAAAATTACCTGACATTAACTTAGGTGACAATAAAGAGAGTTTTCAAAACTTAAGCAACTTCATTTTGCTCGATCATTGATGCATTAATCAAAACATTTAGTGTCTCTCTCATTGAATTTAGATTTGAAGCAGTGACAAGTTTTTGGCGAAACTTTGATGCTCCGGGAAATCCTTTGATATAATTTGAAAAATGTTTCCGCATCAAATTACTTCCAGTATGTTCTCCTTTATTTTTAATTAGAAGGTCAAAATGTCTTGAGCATGTGATAATAATATCGTGAAGAGAAGGAGCAGGGGGGAGGGGGGAATTTTTTAACGCTGCAACTGCTTCCCTAAAAAAC
>CAYFIF010000156.1:0-4765 GCA_964343085.1 uncultured bacterium
ACTACCCGTTTTACAGATTCTATCTCATTTACAGAATCTAATACATTCCTAGTACCCTTAATAGCTGGATCAATAAGCTCTTTTTGAGCATCTTTAGAATCTAAAAAAAATGGAGATGCCGTATGAATAACAAGCTGACAGTCCTGCATCGCCTCTTTGTAGGAACCTTTCTCCAAAAGGTCAGTCTCAAAATAGTTTATTTCTCCGGGTGATTCTTCAGAAATTTTATCAAGATGTACTCTTTTATTTAGGTTTGAAATTTCCCTAACCGCAGCATTAACCTTAAACCCTTTATCTAATAAATTTTTTACTACCCAGCTAGCAATATAGCCAGTCGCACCAGTCACGAGGACCGGACTTGATTTGTCAATTCTATCGATTAATTATCCTTTATTATAAATCTTTAATGGGAATATTTAATCCCTAATTATTTATGATCGAAACCACTTCTCCTGATTCAGGAAATCTGCCTAAAGCTTTTTTTGAAAAAATAAGATCATCATTAACTTTGATCTCAAAAACTCCACCACCACTTGATATAAGTTTAATTTTACTATCAGGAAAGGCTTTTTTAATCTCTGCCTCCAAACTGGAGGCTTGCGGTAAATAGTTTCATGCAGAACAGTATTCAATTGAAATATTCATATTTCTCCCCTTTTGTGTTTATTTAATTCAAACAAAGAAATTATATCATCTGCGTGCGTATGCAGATTTACTGAGTGAATAATATCGATAAGTATGCCTTTTTCATCAATTAAAAAAGTTTTACGTGCTGTAAATAAAAATCTATTTACTCCGTATTTTTTACCGATCTCTTTATCTCTATCAGATAAAAAATCGAAAGGGATATCATATTTTTCTTTAAAAGCAGCTAAGGATTTGGGTGAATCATAGCTGATACCAATAATATTAATACCTAATTTTTTATACTTTTCAGATTCATCACGGAACCCGCATGCTTGTTTAGTTCATCCAGGGGTATCCGCTTTAGGAAAAAAATAAATAACCAATCTATTCCCGATAAACTCCTCCATATTTCTGAATTTTCCATTCTGATCAGGTAACGAAAACTTCGGTGCTTTTTCACCTATTTCAGGTGCAAATCCAAATAGTGGCAATACAAAAAGTCCTAATATAAAATAATTTTTAATAATTCAATTACTTGTTTATAATAAGCAGAAACTAACCATGCTAAAATATTTATGGTATTAAATTATGTGTGTATGAATCACAATGATATTAAAACCATCGCACAAAATGTTATAAAAATCGAATCAGATACTGTTAATCAGCTTTTAGATCGTATTGATGATAAATTTGTAGAAGCCGTAAAAAAACTATTCTCATGTTTAGGTAGAGTTATAGTAATCGGAATCGGAAAATCAGGACATATTGGCCAAAAAATCTCATCTACGATGGCCTCCACTGGAACACCTTCGTACTTTGTCCATCCCGGTGAAGCAATACATGGCGATCTTGGGATGATAACCAAAGAAGATATCATATTAATGATAAGTAATAGCGGCGAAACTATTGAGCTCATACAAATTGTACCTAGTATCAAGGAAAAAAAGGTGCCAATTATTGCCATAACAGGTCGCAAACAATCGACATTATCAAAAGAAGCAGATATCTGCTTAGATGCATCCGTTGAAAAAGAGGCATGCACTCTAGATCTCGCACCCACTGCAAGCACCACCGCCGCACTTGCAATAGGTGATGCGCTTGCAATAGCACTTTTAGAATATCGTGGATTTAAATCGGAGGATTTTGCAAAAAACCATCCTGGTGGGACTCTTGGAAAAAGGCTATTACTAAAGCTCCAAGATTTAGTCCATACAGGTGATAAGATACCTTTTGTAAAAACAGATACTAATATTAAAGAGTGCCTCCTAACTATATCAAATAAAGGATTGGGAGTGACAGGAGTTTTAAATGATGATGAAAGTCTAGTTGGCGTAATAACTGATGGGGATATTCGAAGAGCGCTCTCATCAAGTGGGAATGCTATTTTTGACCAAACAGCTGAACAAATCATGAGCAAAGAGCCAAAGTCAATTTTGATGGACACTCTAGCAATTTCGGCACTAGAATATATGGAAAAACTAGATATTACAAGCCTATTTGTTTATTCTGAAAAAAAACAAAAAAAGCCCGACGGAATAATTCACATACATGATTTATTAAAAGCAGGTATATAATTTTTCAATATTATTTTCTATGGATTGATGGGATCAAAATACCTATAGATGCACCCACAAAGTAGCCAACTATCACATCAGTATAAAAATGTTTCCCTGCTTTTACTCTCATATAACCAGTAACTGCTGGTACAACTCCTGCTAAAAACCATACATAGTTTGCATAATTACTTTTCGGATAATAATCCTTAAACATTTTAGCCATAATAAAGCAAGAGACAGCTGAAACGGAAGTATGCCCTGAAAAGAAACTGCGCTGGTTATCACTCTTTAATTTTTCTTTCATTGTAGCTTTGTTGCCATAAAGATAAGGTCTTTCCCTTCCAAAAAGAGTTTTTGTTAAATCAGTCAACCCTAGATTTAAACCAAACGCTTCAAACCAAATAATCGTGAAAGATTGTCTATCGCTACGAATTTTACTCTTGGAATAAAGAATTGCAGGAAAAAAAATACTTGAATAAAGTAGAACATCACTGATTTTTTGTGATTTTAGATCCCAATTATGTACAGTCTTCCGTTCTAATTCCCAAATCATTTTTGGATTGAGATTATTAATCTCCTCTTCTGTTAGAGGTTCCTTTTGGATCTCTATAATCTTTGCGATTATATTTGCACAAAGGCTAAAACCTGCTAAATAAGTGTCTAAATTTTTATCTAATTTATAGGGTCTATTTTGGAAATTACTTTGGCTAGCTGAAATACCAGACATAAAGATAAAGATAACAATACTAAGTTTAAATAATTGCTTCATAGCTAACTCATTTATAAAACTGAAAATAAAAATAAAAACTTGAATAAAATATTAATTATTACACTATCCATTATAATTTTAAATTGTGATACAAAAAAGTTAAACATATATGATTCTCAAGATTATATAAAGATATCCAAGGAAACATTACTGTTGGGTGAAAAAATATATTCCAAATCTTGTTCTCACTGCCACACTGCTGGTGTTGCTGGTGCAAAAAAAATAGATAATTATAACTATTGGAATGGTATCGCATCAAAAGGAATGAAAAAAGTTTTTGATAATGCTAGTAGAGGTTACAATGGTACATACGGAATGATGCCACCTAAGGGCAATTGCCTAAACTGCAGTGATAAAGAACTTAAAGCATCTATATACTTCATGCTTTATAAGGCTGAAAATAATAGAACTATAAAATAAATGAATCATCCGTTACAGTCTACAGTATTTAAAAAAGAAAATAATCTATTAGTCAAAGCCGCAGAAACCTATGGGACCCCCACCTATTGCTATTCCAAAA
This sequence comes from uncultured bacterium, assembly GCA_964343085.1. Lineage (GTDB taxonomy): Bacteria > Fidelibacterota > Marinisomatia > Marinisomatales > UBA1611 > CAZLPW01. Next base: position 3,473 of record CAYFIF010000156.1, read on the forward strand.
AAAGATTGGAGGAAAACACTCAAAGACTAAACAAAGCAATAAAAAATTATTTTCCTAAAAATAAAATTTATTATGCTGTGAAAGCAAATAGTAACATACATATAATAAAATTATTGAAAAATTCACTGAAAGAGCTTGGCTGTGACTGCTCTAGTCCAGGAGAATTGTTCGCAGCTAATAAAGCTGGTGTTGATGCTAAGGACTGCGTATACACAGGTAACTATGAATCTAAAGAAGACCTGAAAATTGCCATTGATAGCAATTGTGAAATCAATCTAGACGATCTTAGTTCTTTTAAAAGACTAAAAAAAATTAAGGTACCTGAATACATTAGCTTCCGCTTAAATCCAGGTGAAGGACACGGAGAATTTTCTGGTATCGTTACAGGAGGTAAAAATTCTAAATTTGGAATTCCTTCAGAAAAAATAGGCAAAGCTTATTTATTTGCTAAAAATTCTGGTGTAAAATATTTTGGGCTACAGTGTCATGCCGGTTCATCAACAATAGAGGTCTCAGCATTTACCAATATTGTAAAATTAATTTTAAAATCTGCAAAAGAAATAGAATCAATAATAAACCAACGTCTAGATAAAATAAGTATCGGTAGCGGATTTGGTATTCCCTATAGAGATCACGAGAAACCTTTGGATCTTGATTCTTTATTTAAGAATATTCAAAAACTCTTTTTTGAATACTATAATGCAGATGAATCTACTTGGCCCACACTATGCATCGAGCCTGGAAGAATAATTGTTGGTGATAGTGGGATTATCATATCTAAGGTAACTGGAATAAAAAAAAGCTATAAAAATTTTGTTGGCCTAGATGCTGGAATGGAAACCTTAATGAGACCTGCACTCTATGGAGCACATCACCGATTGATTAAAATAGACCCTGATGAACAATATAATGATATTGAACTCTCAGGTTTTTACGATGTAACAGGAAGAATTTGTGAAAATACAGATAGAATCGGTGAAAGAGTAGCCCTACCCAAAATCAACGAAGATGACCTAATAGCAATAATGGATGTCGGAGCATATGGATACAGTATGTCTCATCAATTTAATACAAGACCACGCCCACCTGAAGTTATTTTAAATGAAAATAAAATAACCTTAATCAGGAAAAGAGAAACTATTTCTGATATTTTTTCTGGGTGTGATGTTTAATTTTATTTTATTATTTCTCTTTTTGTTTACCAATGCTATCGCAAATAACTACAAAAGTATTCATCAACAACAGCTTGAGTTTTTTAATAAAAATTATACATCCCCACAAAACAACTTTGAT
>CAYFIF010000157.1:0-4762 GCA_964343085.1 uncultured bacterium
GTGAATATTTTAATTTATATGGTTCTGGATTTTGAATCCGACGCGTCTACCAATTCCGCCACACCGGCAATTTAATTGTTTTATTAGGGTTAAAACTGTAATCCAAAGCTACTATTTTTTACTATCCTATCCCAAAACAAATCATATGGTAATAAATCAATAAGGTTGGTTAATGCTTTTGATAATCTTACAAAATATATTATATGTGTTGTTTTCAGTGATATTTTCAGCGTATAGTTTATTTGAGTAAACTTGGGGATATATAAATTTTTAAAACTTTACTTTTTTAAGGAGAAATAAAAGATGATAAAAAAGATACTATTGCCAATGTTAATGGCGTCGCTAATGTTTTCAATACAGATTTCGATTAACGCATGTGAAGATAATAATGATTCCGGTCCTGGTACTCCAGGCTCTGCAGATCAGTTTACTGCGTCAAACGATTATAAGGTTAATGCTCGTATAGTTGGTATTGATATGGGATTTGGTGGTTTGAGTACATGCGCCGACATTCAAATAACACAAAATGGCAATATTGTTCAAACTGCGCTTGTTATGGTTAACTCAGACACAATACCATATGATTCCATGCTTGAATCTTATCAAACATCTTTGAGCACCGCCACTAGCTATGATTTGAGCATAACAAATGATGGTAGCCTTATAGCATCTGGAAGCGGCGTAAAACCTCCAGGAGGTATACCGACTATCACCAATTTAGATTCGGGTGATGTTCATCAGACAAATTCTGATCTGACTGTTGAATGGGGATCAGTAACAGACGTTACTTCCTGGAAGGTCACGACTATTACAGGAGGAAATCCTAGTTATGAGTCACCGTTATTATCTTCGGACGCAACTAGCCATGTTATTCCAGGGACAAATTTTTCAAGCGGAGGTGGAACAGTTTACGATGTACAAGTTTCTGCTATCAATGGTCTGTATCCTGGTGATGATGCCGCTTTCTCAGATCCTGAAGTTGGGTATGATATCGAAGGTCCTAAAGGCTATTTTATTGGTCTTACGCAGTCAGATTATATTGAGATATTTGTTAATGATTAGTTGTTTAAAATGAAGGATAAAATTTTATGGAAAGAAAATTAACAACTATTTTTGCATCTGATGTAGTAGGATTCAGTAAGATGATGGGTGAAGACGAGGTCAAGACTCTAAAAATATTAAATGAGCGCAGGCTTGTTATTGATAAAATAATAAATGAAAACGGTGGAATAATTTTTGGAAGCGCCGGTGATAGTGTTATTGCTGAATTTTCTAGTCCAATAAAAGCATCTGAGGCTGCCATAGCGATCCAATCAAAAATGAAAACAATGAATCAAGATAAAGTTGAAAAAGATAAGATGACATTTCGTGTCGGCATAAACATTGGTGATGTTATGGTGTCGGATGATAATCTTTTCGGAGATGCTGTTAACATTGCTGCACGCCTTGAGGCTGCTGCAAAACCCTCTGGAATATGTGTCTCGAAAACACTTTTTGACATGATTAATCGGAAGATAATGGCCTCTTTTGAGGATGCGGGTGAATTAGAATTGAAAAATATAGATTTTCCGATTAAAGCTTTTCATGTACTAGATAACAAAGGAACACCTCGCTTTAACCAAGACTCCGAGACCATTGAGACAGTGGTAAAAGAGTCTGAGCCAGGTTCAGTTGCGGTCATGTTTTTTAAAAACCTTAGTAATGATGAGGAGCAGGAATACTTTTGCGAAGGTTTTTCTGAAGATCTTCTCTCTATGCTTTCGCGATACAATAAGCTAGTTGTTATATCTAGCCACGCAAGCTTTGCTTATCGGGAAAAATCAAAGACCTATAAAGAAATAGGCAATGAACTTGGTGTCAGATATGTAATTCACGGTAGCGTCAGAAAGCTCGGTCCAAGAATGCGAATAAATGCAAACCTTGTATCCACTGACAATGAAAAATCAATATGGTCTAATAATTTTGATTTATTAGTTGAAGAGGTTTTTGATGTTCAAGATAAAATAGCAGAAGAGATAGTGTCAACGATAGTAGGTCGGGTTGAGGCAGATGCGCTAAATAATATAAAATCTAAGAGACCCGAGAATATGGATTCATATGATCTGGTGCTTAAGGGACTTGAGTATGCAAAAAAAGGAAATGTTATAAAAGAGAATACAGAGCGCGCTGTAGAGCTATTTGAAAAGGCGATTGAGACTGAGCCATCATATGCTCGGGCTCATGCCTGGAGGGCATGTACCCTTAGCAATCTTGCAGACTGGCAAGAAGATCCGGATCCTAAATTATTTGAAAGTGCTATAGAGTCAGCAAAACTGGCATTGGAACTAGACCCATCTGAGCCAGAGGTTCACCGTATAATAGGAGCATTAAAACTATGGTACGAGAGAGACCATGATATGGCAAAATATCATTTTGAAAAAGCTAGGGATTTGTGTCCGAGTGATGTTTTTATTATCTCAAGGTATGCGATAATGCTTATTTATTTTTCCGAGTTTGAGAAAGCGCTATCTGAACTCAATCGGGCAAAGAGGCTTGATCCATTTTCTCATGATCTGCTTTTTGGTCCGGAAGGAATATGCCAATATTATTTAGGAAACTATAACGAGTCCGTGCAAGCATTTAAGAAAGTTAAGGTGAAAAAAAATTATCTTTTTTATATTGCCTTGGCCTATAAAAAAATGGGAGATGAAAACCAGGCATCTGAAAAATTAAAGGAGGCACATGCTATAACCGGAATGAGTACTGATTCTTTTATTGATTCGCAGCCATTTAATGATAAACAGATTGTTTCTAAATTAAAAAGCGAGTTTGAAAGCATCTCTGAATAAAAGTTGTAATGATATGGATGGGTCTCTAGGACAATAGTTAATGGTATATAATTAATAATATAAAGGATAAAAAATGTCTAAAAACAAAATATTAATAGTAAAAATATTTTTCTCTCTGATTTTTTTCTATAATTGTTCAAACCAGCAAATAATACCCTCAAATATCGAAAAAGTAGTCAATAAATATTATGAAGGATTTTTAAAGAATGATTCTGCAATGATGGTTTCACTATTAGATAAAAACTATAAATCAGTTGGATACCCCACCAAAGGTGACAAGAGGGATGGTCTGGAAGAAATCGGATTCATAAATATGATCAATGGCTGGCACTCAGATTTTTCGATCGAAGAAAAGACAATATCTACCTATAAGGCTAATGACAATTTTGAGGTATATGTTAGAGGAGTTGAAAAATTTAAACACAACGAGACAGGGGCAATAGTAGACGTTAGGTTTCTGGATATTTGGACCGTAAGTCAATCAGGAAAAATATTAAGCAGAGAAAGGTTCCAGGATATGTTAGACTACTGGAGCGATATTGATTTTGGAATAGCTAAGGAAAAAGAAGTTACATTTTCTGTGGATATGTCAGGCACAGTCGTTGAAAATGGTGGAGGAGATGATCCTGCAGTTTATATTGTTTCCGGAGGATCAACCGGTCCCTCAGGAGTAAAAATGATCAAAGGGGAAAATAATATTTGGTCTGCCAAGGTGATGCTGACCCCAGGAGAACACTTTTACAAATTCAGGAATGGTCTTTATGTTGATTGGGGCATAGATGGTTGGGAGGATGGCAGTGTTTTAAAAGAAAACGATTGTGGACCCAATGATTGGGGGGATAGAAGGGTAATGGTTTCCCTTTCAGGAGAGCAGGCAGTGGGCCCTTTTTGTTTTAGTTCTTGTGACCCATGTGATTGAAAAATAAATATAACTCAACGTGGTTATTTCTTTAGTCTTTTAAAAGTAGTTTGTTGCTAGAAAGATTTTAAACTTTAGGGTTTTAAATTGAAATTAGTAATTAAATCTACTTTTTTAATTTTTAATATTATTATCTGCCAGAATACACTAGGTCTTATAATAAATAGTTCTAGTTCCTACAGCGGATTTACATTATTTGCTCCTAATCATTCTACAAATACATATCTAATAAATAATCAGGGTTTGTTGGTTAATGAATGGTCTAGCTCATACGTCCCTGGATTAGCCGTTTATTTATTGGAAAATGGAAACCTACTAAGATCGGCGGCGATTGAGTCAGATAATACGACTCAGACCGGTGGCTTTGAATTATTTACATGGGACAATATTTTGATTTGGCAATACTATCAAGGAAGTCAGCATCATGACATTGAGCCCTTGCCTAACGGGAATGTTCTAATGATTGTCAACGACGTTAAAAATTATTCTGCCGCGATTAGCGCTGGCAGAGATCCGGAAAAGTTACTTAGTAATTCTCTGAGATCTTTATCAATCCTTGAGATTAGCCAGATAGGGATTGACAGTGGTGAAATCGTTTGGGAGTGGCACGCATGGGACCACCTAATACAAGATTTTGATGAGACTAAGTTAAACTATGGTAGTGTCGATTTACACCCAGAGCTTATTGATGTCAATTTTGCTCCAAATATTTATTCTGACTGGCTTCATACAAATTCGATTGATTATAATGAGGACCTAGATCAGATTCTAGTTTCCCATAGAAACACAAACGAGATTTGGGTCATTGATCACAGTACAACATCTCAAGAAGCGTCTGGTCACACAGGCGGTATATCAGGGAAAGGTGGGGATATACTCTTTCGTTGGGGGAATCCAGTATCATATCGAGCAGGAGAGGAACAAGATCAAAGGCTTTTTGGTCAGCATGATGCAAACTGGGTCAGAGATGAGTTCAATAATTATCAAAACAGTATAATGATTTTTAATAACGGTA
>CAYFIF010000158.1:0-4760 GCA_964343085.1 uncultured bacterium
ATAATAATTGATTCTTATTGTTTTTGGAAAGTAATCAACTTTTCTCTTTTCTTTCTCGAAGGGATGGACAAATCACTATATTTTTCAGTTATAATTTTCCAGCCATTATTAAATATCGCTTTTAATTCCTTAATAGATGTTCCGTATGGTGGGCCACCTTTATCAATAGACTTATCTAAAGGAAACCATAAGCCTAAAAGCTGTCCATCAATCTTTAATAGGCCTCTTACTAATTTCTCATATTCTTGTCTTCGACTTGGATGTATTGCACAAAAACAAGTCTGTTCAATGATATAATCGAATGATTTTTTATATTTTGGTAGCAAATCAAATATATTTTGCTCTAAGATATTTAGTTTTACTTTTTCAATATGAGCTAGTTTTGTAATATTTTTTATCGCAGAAGGTGCAAAATCAACTACTGTAACATTAAATCCAGTTTTGGCAAAAGTGATTGCATCATATCCATAACCACAGCCAATAATACATAAATTACCATTAGGAAGTTGCTTTGCCAAATCTTGAAATACAGGTGTAGGACCTTTCAAATCCCATAGTGCTTCATCTTCTAAATATTTTTCTTCCCAAAACTGAGGTTTTTCTACATTTTTAAATTGATGAGTATTATTGTTTTGATCAACTGCCATACATATCGATATAATTATTGACATTAAACTTAGTTTTGCATCCATTATAGTTCATGTATCTAATCTTTCCATAGACAGGCCTTTCAAACCAAGCTCTATCATGCACACCACCTATACTCCACGCGATACCAGCGTATCCATTAGGGTCCCTCCCATCCAATTCATATTTGTCATTTAATTCAATCGCTATTTGCATAGCAGTTTCTGGACTAGGACTCCATTCCAAAATTTTTTTTGCCCAATACATCCTCATATATCCATGCATTTTACCTTGTTCTCTCATCTGATTTTGAGCTGCATTCCATAAAGGGTCATGTGTTTTTGCTTCATCAAATTGTTCTTTTGGATATAAATAATCTCTCTCATCATCTCTATGCTCATTCAGCGTCTTTTTTGCCCAGGTGTGGAATCCCTCAAAATAATCATAATTTGGCTCATACTCACAAAAATTATCTGATAACTCTCGACGAACGATCATTTCCTCTAAAAATGAATTTTTATCTTCATCTTTTATGTCTGAATTTTTTATTTCAAGCGCTACACGCTGTGTTGAGATATGACCAAAATGAAAATATGGGCTCATACAACTTAGTGCTTGCTTTGTTGGATCATTTCTATAATTATCGTAACCATCAAGTACTTGTGATAATATTTTTAACCTTTTTACAGCTGCTTTTTCGCCAGGTTCAATCCAATCAATTTCTTTTACAGTATGATCTATAACCAGATTATCAATAATTCTACTATATATTTCTTTTTTAGGTTTTATTAATCCATATGGATGCTTTTTAATTTTCGGAAAATCAGTTAAAAACTTTCCTAGATTATTTTGAATTTTTTTTCGAATAGTATATGCCGCATATTCTTTTTTTTGAGATGTCACCCAAGCCGGTATGATATTATGCGCATCTATTTGATACATTGGTATATCAATACGATTCACTACATCCATTATTTTTTTTCGGTATGATTTAAGTGGATTATAATCTACGATAATCATTCCAACAGATTTTTCATGTACTATTTTAGGAATAGCATTAACTGCTTTTTTTTGAATTAATAGGAACTCTATATTTAATTGTTCTAGTTTAATTCTTAATTCTTCTAAACCTTTAAATAAAAATCCATATTGTCTAATATTAGCATTTAAAAACTTACCGATATATTGAAAGCATACAATTAGAGGTACCCTGTTTTTGATAGCAATATTCTGTGCTTCAATTAGAGCCCAATTATCATCAACTCTCTTGTCTCTATTCATCCAATAGAGAACAGAATGACCAGAGAACTTTCCACTTTTGAGAGTGCGCGCTCTTTGGATATTTACCATCTATATAAGATTTAACTAAGATTAATCAGACAATGATTTGTTTTAAATCGTAATATGACTGAAAAGTGAAATCAGTGACTTTTTTTACTGAGGGTATAAACTGAAGACCCTCTCCACCAAAAATAACTTTAATTCCTAGATCATGAGCTAAATTTGCAATTACTTTTGTCTGCTCTTCTGTTTTTTTAAGATTATTTTCAACAGTTGCCATACAACATTGCATGTTACACAAATAAAATAATATCAGATCAACATTTTTCTTCTTAAACACAGACTCAAGATTGCCTAGTTCAGCATGTGATCCAGTATTAAAAACATTATATCCAGCGTGTCTCAGAATTATTTCAGACATTACAACACCAAGATCCGGAAGGTTATCCTCAAAATTGACACAGAGAGCACTTTTTCCATTAAAAGAACCATTGGGTTTATTCTGATTGAGATTTTCTGTAGTTCTTGTTATCAATTTTCTACTTATAAATGTTTCCAAATGAGATAAATATCCCTGCTTAAGCGCATTTTCTACAATCGTACTTCCTGGTTCTATTATCTTATCACAAATATCTTCTACAGCAATTCCTCTCATATATGAACCATTAATGATTGTATTAACACTTAGTTCATCGGATTCCAAACTAGCATCTGCAAGTATAATCGCAAGTTCACTATAATTTTTCTTAATAATTTGCTCGTAAATTTTCTTATGCAGCTTAGACTCAAGACCTAATTCACTATTTTTACCATGATTTTCGTGCTGCTTATAATAATCACGAACATTTTGCATAGTGAATTTTCGGTGACCACCAGCAGTCTTTTTGCAACCTATAACCCCAGTGTTTGTCCATCTTTTGAGTGTACTGACATTTATGCCAAGTATTTCGGAAACTTCTTTTGAAGATAAGTATCTCATATTAGATAATACACATTAAACACTGTTCATAAAAGAATAAATTGAGCGTTTTGAACTAATTTATATAATGAATATTTTAATATTGCGGTTTCTATTCTATCAAGTCTTTCTGTCAATTTTCTCAATAAAATTTGTGTCTGGATCTTTTTCATAAATGTATCTAATACCATCTCTGTGTATCTTATGGTTTGGATCCAAGTCTACCTTATTATCGACTACAGCAAAATGTGGTGGATGATCTCCTGGTGTAACCAGCGCTATGGATATATTATCGAATTTCAAAAGCGCCCAAGTTTTATCTTGATACTTTATATCACAATCAAACTGATTTATGTACCATATTACAGATTTTCTAATATCTTTTGATTCAACAGCAATGTGATCAATGTAGGATAGCATTATATTGGATCAAGAACTTCGGTATTATGGTAGTATTTATTTTTTATGCGTATTGAGCAACTAGGACATACAGCTTTTTTCTTTCCGTACCTTGGAAAATTGTGATAGTATTTATAATCAAGCGTTTGGTTAAAAACCATTACCTCCCAAACTGTTTTGCATACTGGGCATGCTTTCAAATCTTTATCTGCTTTTTTAGCATCAAAGTTATTTTTTGGCTCTTTTTTTTCATTAAAGTGCTTTAAATCTGTACCTTTTGAAACTGCTTCTAATATTGACATAATATACTCCTTTAGCTGCTAGAAACTAATTATGGAGAACATTAAAAGTCAAGAATATAATAAGCGTTTTGAGCGTTTTTATTAAATGATTATTAATATTTAATTACTTATTTATATAATAAAACCAAACCTTATAAGTGATTTTTCTTATGAATATCGGTATTAGCATAATTGGGAAAATAACGTATTTTTTCATACTAGATCCTGATTCCATACTAACATGATCAATAATTAAAGTACCTTTTTCATGATCAAGTATTTTATGGTGATGATTCCAAGACATTAGACCAAAAGGTAATTCAAGTCCCTTATCTTTAAAGTGCAGATAGCTCTCACTTACTTCATAACCATCATGAATTACTTTCATATTCTTCCAACCAAAAAACCAGAATGAAAAAGAGGCTACCTTTCCATTTTCAATCCCATTCCAACTATTTATTCTTACTGGCTGGTATAAAATTAAATAATCAACAAATTTTTTATCATGAAATGACCGAATTACATCCGATATTTTTATACCCTTTAAAATAACTTTTTGTTGGTATCGCATTTCATTTTTTAATATCTAGGAAAAAATAAAAAAACTTAATTAGCTTGGAGGTTACCGACTAATCAATTTGAACAATAATTTCGTTTTTCCGAAATGGAGGTATGGCCCAAGGTGAATTGTATTGCGCTACCATAAAGGTTCTATTAGTCTTATAACCATTAGCGTAGAGCAGATTTCTTAATTCATTCTTATAGTGCGATGCTCTATCTCTAGTAGCCCATCCTCCAAACCTGAGAACCGCAGTCTTTCCTAAATTAACTCTTTTTATAGAGATGTTATCAGTATTTGGTTTAGGTAAATCTTTCATCGAATGCTCTGAAGGCATTACAAATTGTATCTCATAAATTTCTTGGGAATCTGGTGCATTGGTTAAAACTGGAGCAGTCATTTCTATATTCATGCCTTTTGCATTATCTCCGAATATGTAGTTTGCAATTCTCCTAAAGCCAGTATATGTTGCATTTCTATATTCGCTCTGAACCTTCGTTGTAGCAATGATCATAGGTTCATATTGTCTTATCTCAAATCCAGTCTCTTTTTTGATTAAAGTATATTCTGGTGTTTCAATAGCCATGACTTCACTTAAAAAAATACATGATAGTGGTAAGATGATTGCAAATTTAATTCTATTGAAATTCATTTT
>CAYFIF010000159.1:0-4754 GCA_964343085.1 uncultured bacterium
TTGTGTTTTTTCAATTTTTCAACCTAACTATAAATCCTTTTACTTTTACAAAAAAATAGTGAACAAATACCATAAACAAATATTATATTTTTTATTTATAAATATATCTTTTGTTGTTTCAGAATTAAGACGTCCTTTGAATAATGATATTTTAAATTATGTTCATGTAGTGTTTGAATGGGATCAAGAACCAAATTCTAGTTATTATCATATTGAAGTTGATTCAATGAATGTATTTAACACGCCATTAGTAAGTGATACAACCTCACTAACAATTTTTATTGATTTAGAAAATATAGATTGGAGCAGTTCCTACTTTTGGCGAGTGAGGGGATTCAATAATTTCGATAGTACTTATCAAAATTGGGTAGATACTATGAGATTTTATACTAAAGAAAAAATTATGGAAGAAATTGAAGTAATAAATTATATGGATTCTTTAGTACAACCAGGTGTTACAATATTTAGTGGTTTCCAACCTACCCTTCAATCAGTAGCGATTGATAAAAATAATAGGCAAGTGTGGAATGAGGGTGAATTTAATTTTCGTTTGAGCCATATAAATCAATACGGCTTAATGTACGGATGGAGTAATTGGGATTTTCCTCATTACACTGGGGTAAAGGTTAATACTGATATTGAAATATTGTCACCACCCTTTAATCTACAATTAGACGATCATGCTTTTATTGAGTTATCAAATGGAAACTATATGTCCTTTACTTATCAAAATAGATTAGGCCCTATACCTTCTGATAATTATGCAACAGAGCAATTTAGAGCATTGGGCTATGTTGCAGATGATTCTACTGAAGAATTCCAATGGAGAGGTCACATACTAACTGAATGGGATAAAGAATTAAATATTATTTGGACATGGAATTCTTTTGATAATTATACAATCAAAGATTTTGATAATATTGGTCCAACATGGATTGAAGCATATAACAATCCTTTACAATACTATGACTGGTTGCATTCCAATTCAATTTATTTTGATGAGCCAGAAAGTGCTATTTATATATCTATACGGCATTTATCAAGGATATCAAAAATAATGTACCCATCAGGAGAAATTATTTGGAATATGGGACTTCCTGAGCCTTATTTACATACCGGGGATAATAGTATTTGCTCAGATTTATTATTTAGTTTTCAACATCATGTTCAGAAATTAGATAATGGTAATATAATATTTTTTGATAATGGTAATTTGAGTGATACTTTATTGGGTTTTGATCAACCAGTATCAAGAGTTCTTGAATTAAATATAATTGAAAATAATGAATGCCAGGTAGTTTGGGAATATCATTTACCGCCTCACCTTATGGGACATGGAATGGGAAGTGTACAAATTCTTGAAAATAATAATAGATTGATTTTCACTCATGGAAGTGGAGGTCAAATAAGAGAGCCCACTATTTTAGAATTAACAGAAAATAAAGATTTAATTTGGAAACTAACGGGGAGTGAGGGTGATGCTTGGTACCGAGCTTTTAGGATACCATCAATACATCCGGATGCTTATAGTATAGTATTTGATAATTATATTGAGGTTGTTTCTACTCAAGGTATTGAAGAAGGTATTTTTTTGGATGATCCAAATATGAACTTATGTTTTACAATATATAATATGAGTGGTTATGATCAACCATTTTTTATAGCTATGGATGATGATGAGGGTTGGGTTACGCCAGTAGATGATACCATTTTCATTGATAAGAAAGAAAAATATAAATATGAAATTAATCTAGATTTTACGGAAGATAGATCAACAAATTTTAACTTAATTGCATTCCCTTTATATCATGATTATGCTGAAAAACAATATACTTATAGAGTTTTTAAAAATTTAAATTTAAATGCTAATGAAAACTTTTTAGGCATACCTAAAAAGTTCAAACTATTTAATCCCTATCCCAATCCTTTCAACTCAATGACCAGCTTTAATTATCTATTATCAGAAAACATGAAAATAGATCTAGAACTCTACGATTTAAGAGGTAAACTAGTAAAAACATTAGTAAAAAAGCATCAATTAAAAGGTAATTACATTACAAGCTGGGATGGAACCGATGATAAAAACAAAAAAGTTAGTTCAGGTACTTATTTATGTAAATTTGTTTTTGGTGAAAAAAGAATTATTAAAAAAATTGTATTTCTTAAATAACATTATAATGTTATTTAATACAAGGTATCGAAAAAAAAAGAACAATGAATAGAACGAATATAGCTAATTATATTTTAAGAAGAATGAAAGAAGAGAAAGATGGATTAATTAATACATATCATAAATCTCAAGATTCTATTGGTTATTTTATTTTAGATGATTTGTTACCAGAAAAACTAGCTACTGATTTGTTTAATTTATTCCCTGAAGTATCTATGATGAATAAACGTAGCACCCTAAGGGAAAATAAATATTACTCTTCTCAAATGAACAAATTAGATAAAATTATAGAAGAGACTATTTTTTCTTTTCATGATAGGAGAATTCTCAAATTAATTAAAGATATATGCGGATTTAGTACAATATACCCAGATACTGAATTATATGCTGGTGGTATATCAACAATGAAAAAAGATCAATTTTTAAATCCTCATATTGATAATTCTCACGATAGAAAAAGGGAAAAATGGAGAATTTTAAATTTATTGTATTATGTAACACCTCAATGGAATATCGAATATGGTGGTAATCTTGAACTTTGGGTTAGAGGCCTTAAAAAAGAACCTTTAACTATACATTCTAAGTTTAACAGACTCGTTGTTATGGCAGTCCACGAAAGTTCTTGGCATTCTGTTAGCAAAGTTATACACAGAGGTCATAGATGTTGTATATCTAATTATTATTTTTCAGATAATAGTCCATCAAAGAAAGACAATTTTTATGTAACCTCGTTCAGGGGAAGACCAAATCAAAAAATAAGAAATTTGTTTTTTTTATTTGATAATAAGCTTAGGATGTTTTTGAGAAAAGTTTTTCCTTTTGGAGTACAAAAAACAAAACATTTTAATAAAATTTAGTTTGAAATAAATTTCAATACTTTTGATTGTTTTTCACCAAATAAAGATTTTTTTTTCTTTTGAGATTCTACCCTATTTTTAGTATTTAGATTGATAATAAATAAAAGGTTAAAATAATTAATTATTATGAGAATAATATATAATCTTATTTTTTTTCTTTCTGTTTTAGTTTGTCAGGCCAGAATTGGAGATTGGAAGGCGCTTACATCAACATTGAATGTAAACCGAATAACTATGGAGAATAGTGATATAATTGCTACTACTTCTGGTGGCTTATATATTTATAATATAGATAATAAACAAGATATGACTCTAACTACAATAGACGGTTTGCAAAGTGTAAATCTAAATGCCTTATCAATTGATAATTTAGGTCAGATTTGGGTTGGGGGTTCTTCTCCATATGGCTTTATTCAGATTTATAATTTAGAAAAATTTGAGACAATTAAAGTATTTGATTATGGGGTAACAGAAATATACGATTTCCAAATCTTAGACAGCCTTGCATTTTCTTTTTATCGTTCAGGACAAGATAAGGGGATTATGAAATTTGTTTTTGACAACAATTGGGAATATAGGGATAGTTTCAGAAATTTTTCAATTGAAATGGGAGAAATAAATTGTTTTTCTGCAACAAAAGAAAAAATATTTTTAGGTACTGATAATGGAATTTGGATTGGTGATGTTTCGCACAATCTTAAAGATCCAAATAACTGGGCTAGATATTTTGATGAAATTATTGGTAGAGTAACAGGATTATATAAAAACAGCAACTCTATTTTAGTTTCCACAGAGTCTTTATTATATAGAATTGACTTAGTTAATAATTCTTTTTTGCCATTAGAAAACAATTTAGAAGAATATGGGTTTGAAGTTATTCTGATTGATGAGTCAGGATATTGGTTAGCTAAAGAAAAAAGATTGATTTGGATTAATAGTAGCGGAATTGAAAATGAAATGGAAACAGATGAAGTCATAACTTCGTTGCATAAAGGAATTGGTATATTTATAATAGGGACAGAGAAGGGCTTCAAAATATTTTACCCTAATGGATCCAATTACTATTTTGATGCTGTAGAGTCTATTATTCCCAATAATCCTATAACGGGAAGTTTTTCATCAATAAAAGTTTTAGATGATGGGAGGCTTGTTGGTGGTAGCAGTCAGGGAATTTCAATATATGATGATGGTATAGGATGGAGAAATATACTAGAAATTAAAATTTCAAATTCGGATACGATTCATCAATCTTACGATTATTCAAAATTCATTGCAGACTTGATACCATATGATTTTGGGGAATATATCGCAGATATAGAGCAAGGCCCTGACAAATTAATATATTGTGCAATTCGGGGAGCTAGGTTAAAAAAATATAATCCTACTAGAGAAGGAGGCGGAATTTTAGTAATGAATGTTGATAACCCTCTTGATATATCAACAATAGATACGACTCATCTTAGTTTTGGTGATAATCGTGAGACACCTTATCTAGTTATACTGGACTTAGAATTTGACTTAGATGGTAATTTATGGGTTGTTGATCCCTATCCTGTATATAAAAACAATCCATTGCATGTGAAATCACCTTCGGGGATTTGGAAACATTTTGGTTCATCAGAAACATCAGTAAAAATAAGTCAATCTCCTATATCAATTACTTTTGATGAATGGGGTAGAGTCTGGTTATCAGCCTTTCAGGCTGAAGAAGCTAATTTGGGAATATT
>CAYFIF010000160.1:0-4726 GCA_964343085.1 uncultured bacterium
AAAAAATGGTATTTTGAGGATTCGTTACAGCTTGGCGTTTAGCAGCCTGGCCAACGAGTCTTTCTTCATCTTTAGCAAATGCAACAACTGATGGGGTCGTTCTTCCACCTTCAGGATTGTTTATTACTGATGGTTCTCCAGCCTCTAAAACAGCTACACAAGAATTAGTTGTCCCCAAATCAATTCCAATTATTTTGCCCATTCTATTCTCCTACATATTATGAAACAAAGTACATACTACAATCTATATACCACAGAATATACAATAGCATTATGGCGTATATTTAACTAAGGTATGTCATTTATGCATGCTTTTTCTGATATTCAAGTAATCTCTGATGTTTTCTTTTTTTTACTCGTTTTATGAATCAGGCTGATTTTTATTTCTCCCTTAAGAGTTCTTATATCAACTATAGAACCTGCAGAAAATATTTCTTGTAATAACAATTCTGAAATAGGATCGGTTAGTTTACGTTGTATCTCTCTATTTAAAGGTCTTGCCCCATGTTTAGGATTAAAACCATTTTTTGCTATCAGAACTTTAGCTGATTTGGCAAGTTTTAATTTAAGACCTAATTTTTTAATATTTTCTCTTAGATCTGTTAACTCCAATTCAATTATTTCCAAAATATCTTTACTATTTAACATTTTAAAAATTATTGACTCGTCAATACGATTGATAAGTTCATTTGGAAATAATTTTTCAACTCGGTTAAGGTAAAGACTGTTGTATTTATTTATTTCAGTAGTATTATTTTCAATGGAGAAACCAAACTCTTCTTTTTTTTGAACCTCAATTCCCATATTTGAAGTCATAATTATAATTGTATTTTTAAAATCTATTTTCCTTCCAAATCCATCTGTTAAAGTTCCTTCATCCATAATCTGAAGGAGAATATTAAAAATATCTGGATGACCTTTTTCAATTTCATCAAATAAAATTACCGAAAAAGGATTTCTTCTTACTTTTTCTGTTAATTCACCACCTTCCTCATATCCAATATAACCAGGGGGAGCACCTATAAGACGAGAAATAGTAAACCTTTCGCTGAATTCAGACATATCTATTTTTATTAAACCCTTATTACTTGGAATTAAATATTTAGCTAAAACCTTTGCAGATTGTGTCTTACCAACTCCTGTTGGGCCCAAAAAAAGAAATGCTCCTATTGGTTTAGTAGGGCTTTTAAGTCCCACCCTTGCTCTTCGAATAGCTTTTGCCAAACTAGATATTGCTTTCTCTTGACCAATTATAAATTTATTTAGTTCATCATCTAAAAGAAGCAATTTTTTACTCTCAGTCTGAGCAACTTTAGATAATGGGATTCCTGTAATCATCGCAACAACATCAGCAATTTGCTCTTGGTTAATTTTTATCGGATTCATTTTATCCATTTCTTCCCATTTCTTTTTTTCCGATGAAAGATTTCTTACAAGTTTTTTTTCCTTATCTCTCAACAAAGCAGCTTGTTCAAATAATTGCTCAGATACTTTTAAATCCTTTTCTAGTCTTGCCTCTTTAATATTTTTTTCTATTTTTAAAATATTTTTAGGAATCTTAGAATTAAAAATATGTGCTCTTGCTCCAGCCTCATCCAAAATATCTATTGCTTTATCAGGCAAAAACCTATCAGAAATATAGCGATCTGATAAATACACGCATGCTTTAATAGCATTTTTGGTGTACTTTACTCTGTGATAATCCTCATACTTACTTTTTAAACCAATTAGAATATCAACGCTTTCTGAAAAAGATGGTGGATTAATAATGATTTTTTGCAATCTTCTATCAAGGGCACCATCTTTTTCAACATGTTTTGTGTACTCATCGATTGTAGTTGCGCCAATGCAATGAAGATCACCTCTAGCAAGTGAAGGTTTAAACATGTTTGCTGCATCCAGAGTTCCAGTTGCACCCCCAGCTCCCACTAACATATGTATTTCATCAATAAAAACAATAATATTTCTATTAGACTCTAGTTCCACCATTAGACTTTTTAGCCTTTCTTCAAACTGGCCTCGATATTTTGTCCCTGCGACAAGAGAAGCAAGATCTAGTGAAAGTATTCTTTTATTAAATAAAACTCTAGGGACTTTTTTTGATATTATCCGTTGGGCTAAACCTTCCAAAATTGCCGTTTTCCCAACACCCGGTTCACCAATTAAAACTGGATTATTTTTTTTTCGTCTAGTTAAAATCTGAGCAACTCTTTCAATCTCTATATTTCTGCCAATAACAGGATCCAAATCACCATTAAGAGCCATGCCAGTAACATCTCTAGAAAAATGATCTAAGGTTGGGGTTTTTTTATTGGCCGAAATAATATCATCTTTATTATCATTAGAAATATTTTCATTTTTTACATGTATTAAATCATTAACAGTATCATAGTCCAAAGAAAATGTCTTTAACACTTCATAAGCGACTCCTTCTTTCTCCTTTAAAATCGATAATAATAAATATTCATCATCTGCTACTAAATTTCCATTTGAAGTGGCCTCAGAAAATGAATTTCTAAGTACACGCTCTGCTCTTCGAGTAAGTGGCAAATGCCCAAGAGTCATTGTTCCGCCGGATGACTTAATCATATCTTCCAGCATTGATACTATTTCTGCAGGATCTAAATCAAAAATATCAATTATTTTTCGAGTTAATCCCTCTTTTTCCTTTAGTAGAGCTAATAATAAATGTTCAGAACCAACATAACTGTGCCCAAGCCGTATAGCTTCCTCTTTTGAACACTTGATTATTTTTTGCAATCTTTTTGAAAAATTTTCCTTCATAGTTGACCTACTCCCTTTTTTTTAGATGACCATTATCTAAAATAAATTTTTTATCTCCAATTTTTGCAACATCGTAATCATGTGTTGATATCAAAATGGATTGGTTAAAATCTTTATTTATTTTTACGAAAAGTTCAATCAATAATCTAGAATTATGAATGTCTAAATTGCCAGTTGGTTCATCAGCTAAAATAACACTTGGCCTATTAATTATCGCTCTCAAAATAGATATACGCGACCTTTCACCTCCTGAAAGTTGGCCAGGGTATAATTTCTTTTTGTCAATTAATCCAACAAACTCTAATAGAAATTCAGCATATTTTATTGATTCATTTCCCCTACCATATATCCAGGATGGTACCAAAATATTTTCAAATACCGTTAGTTCTGGAATTAAGTGATGAGACTGAAAAACGAAACCTATTTCTTGGTTTCTAAATAAAGAAAGCTCTTTCTTATTATATTTATTTATATTTAGACCATTTAGTTCAATTTCACCTTTATCTGGATAATCTAATGTACCAAGAATATGCAATAAGGTTGATTTACCAGCACCTGATTGTCCCATAATAGTAATTATTTCGCCTGAGTCTATTTTTATAGAAATTCTATTTAGAACTTTCAATTTACTATCACCATTTTTATATGATTTGGTAATCTGAATAGCGTTGATCATTATTTTACCCAATTCAAAGCGTTTATTGCTTTTAAACCTGTAACCCTATGGCTTGAAAACAAGCAACCAAATAAAACAAATATAATTGAAATAATAAAAACAATAATTATATCTTTCATATACAAAGCCATGGGAAGCGAATCAATAAAATAAACTTCCTCTGGAATAGGGATAAAATTAAATTGATTTTGTAGAAAAACCACAAAAACACCGAAAAAACAACCTACTATTATACCAATACTGCCTTTTTTGAAACCAATTAAAAACAAAGATACCTTCAAATACTCGCTCCTAGCGCCTAGTATTTTTAAAATACCAATATTTTTTATTTTTTGTAAAGAGATTAGGGATAAAATAGAAGCTATATTAAAAGAAGCAACCAGAAAAATTAAGCTCAATATTAAAATGGCTACCCTTCTTTCTATTTTCATCGCGTTAACGAGCGCGAAGTTCAAATCTTCCCAAGATTTAATATCTATTTTATTGGATAATTTGTTTCTAAGGTTTGATTTAATCTCTGAAAGATTATTACTTTCATTTAAACAAATTATATAGCCATCTATATTTTGTTTTCTTTTAAATAAGACTTGTCCCATATCTAATGATAAAAAAACAAACCTATCATCATAATCAAGGATATTAGTACTAAAAACACTTGCGATTTTCATTTTCTTTTGGAAAGGTAAACCGAGTAAAAATGTCTGATCAATAGGGCTACTGATTAAAACTTCATCACCTATACTTTTATTTAATCTATAAGCAATATTTTGACCAATTATAATCTCATCATTTTTTATATGCCTACTATTAATTTTTAAACCATATAAATCATTTAATTTATTTAAATCAATCGCTTTTAAAGTCACTACTCTATGTTCAATATTATCGCTTATTATTCCTCGCCTTTCCATGTATGGAATTACAGTACTAGAATCAAGAATTCTTTCTAATTCGGCTACGGACAGTTGACTAATCTCACCTGTAATTTTCAAATCTCCATCAAAACCTTTTAGTTTATCATGAACTAATTTTTCAAAACCATTTAGTACCGCTATTGTAATAATTAAAGAAAAGCACCCAACACCTACACCAAATATTAGCAAAAAATGTAAAACTTTAGAATTTTGGAAGGCTGATTCTGAAAATTTTTTTGATATAAAATAATAAAACTTCATTCGTATTTTAATTTTTGCGAAGGTTTTAACTCTAATAATTTTTTTGTCGGCCAAATTGAAGCTAACATAGAAAGACAAAAAGAAAATCCAA
>CAYFIF010000161.1:0-4722 GCA_964343085.1 uncultured bacterium
AGAGCAGCAACCGAATCAATTACAATTACATCCAGAGCGCTACTTCTGACTAATGTTTCACAGATTTCAAGTGCCTGTTCTCCACTATCTGGTTGCGAAATAAGTAAATCTTCTACATTAACACCTAAATTTTTTGAATACTCTGGATCTACAGCATGTTCAGCATCAATATATGCTGCATAACCACCAGCCTTCTGAGCTTCAGCTACTATGTGTAATGCAAGAGTAGTTTTCCCTGACGATTCAGGACCATATATCTCAATAATTCTACCTTTTGGGACGCCGCCAACTCCTAGAGCGACATCCAAAGATAAACAGCCAGTGGAAATCACATTATCCATTTGGGAAAAATTACTTTCTCCTAATCGCATAATCGAGCCCTTGCCAAACTGTCTATCAATTTGGGTAATTGCTAGTTCTAATGCTTTCTCTCTTTTTTTATCCGCAGCCATATTATTGCATCTCCTTTATATTTTTCCCCCTAGTGGGAACGACTTTAATATTGTATAAACTGCTCCATCAGTCAACAATTCACTGCTCACAAATTGCACACGATCAGCGTGGAAAACAATCCTATCATATGAAGATTTTAAAAATTCATTTACATCAGGTGTATGTTTTTGTGGGTACCTTATCCTTGCTATTGTAATATGAGGAATGAATTGATTATTATCAAAGTGATATCCAAGCGGCAACAAAGCGCTATTAATTTTTTTCACCAATGATTCTAACTGCTTCGTGTCTCCTGATATACCAAGCCATAGAACCCTCGGCCTTGCAGGGCTAGGGAAACAGCCAGTTTTTTCTATATAAAATTTCATTGGTTTTACATCACAAAATATATCATTTACGACAGCAACAATTGAATCAGTGGAATCAACTGGGGTATGCCCTAAAAATGTTAGAGTGAGATGCAACTGATAGTCCCTGATCCATTTAATTTCCCCATCGTTATCTTTCATGGATCTGTAAAACATATTTTTTATTGACCTGATTTCTTCAGGAATAGGAATAGAAAAAAAAGTTCTTAAAAGTTTATTTTTCATTCAATTATTTTCATCCTGAGTTCATTCAAAGCTAGCTGGCTAGTCTTCAATTTATTTATTTTACGATCACTTTTAAAAATTCTCTTAACCACATATACACTATCGTTACTTGCTAAACCTATGTAAACAGTTCCAACTGGTTTGTCAGGACTCCCACCTCCAGGACCTGCAATCCCAGTGACTGAGAGGCCTAAATCTGATCCAGTATTTTTTAAAATATTTTCAGCCATTTCTTGCGCTACTTCTTCACTTACTGCCCCATATTTTTCAAGTGTCAATTTATTTACGCCCAATACTTTCTCCTTTAAATGGTCACTATAAACTATAAAACCGCCCTCAAACATTTTTGAAGAACCTGAGATCTGAGTGATTCGGTGTCCGATAAGACCGCCTGTACAAGATTCAGCAATTGCAATTTTTTTATTCTTCTCAATTGCCAAATCGACTATAATCTGTTCCATATTTTTATCAGATTCGGAATAGATATTTTTTTCATTTAGAATATTTTTTATATCAAAGTGGACTTTGTTTATCAGTTTCTTGCTTTTACCTCTTATTCTTATATCTACACCAGCGTATGATGGATAATAACCCATGACACAATTAGAATTTTTATGAAAAATAGACCCGGTCATTTCAAAAATAGTGGATTCAGATAAACCAGTCGTCCTTATGATAGAAGTGTATTGTTTCTTAACGCCCTGCTTATTAATAAAAGCTACTACATAATCATTTATCATATTTTTCATCTCTGATGGAACTCCCGGAAGAATAATTATTGAGGATTCCTTGTGATCTATATGGAATCCTCTTGCAGAACCTATGGGATTATCAATCAATATTCCTTGATTTGGAACCATAGCCTGGGAACGGTTTGAATTACCTATTTTTATTCCCATCTCATAGAATCTATTTTTTAATATTTCCCAATAGCTATCATCAAATTTTTCATTTATTGATAAATAATCAAAAATTGTTTTCCTGGTTATATCATCTGAAGTTGGACCTAGCCCGCCAGTAGTTATTATCAAATCGGGTGACATTAAAAATATTTTATCTAAGGCTTCACATATAGAAGATTTATCATCAGCAATGGTTGCCTGATAGATTATTGAGCAACCAAGACCTGCTAGTTTTTGTCCAATCCATGAGAAGTTTGTGTTAACCGTATTACCTGATAATAATTCATCACCAATTGAAATTATTATTACATTCATCTTATCCAAAAGAAATAGAGACTTTGAGTGATAAATAGTGCAAGGATTCCGGCAATAACATCATCAAGCATCACACCCACACCAGATTCCATATTATCCATTAACTGTACTGGGCCAGGTTTAAAAATATCAAAGACTCTAAACCAAAAAAATGCAACTAAACCCCAAACAAAACTATGAGGTAAAAGCCAAAGTGCTATCCACTGCCCAACCCATTCATCTAAAACAAAAGCGGATGGATCTTCTTCGTCCCATTCCTCAATTAAAATATTAGAAGTAACCACACCTACAAAGAATAAACCAAGATTAATAAGTAAAAATAATGAATTGTCAATATAAGGGAATAAAAGATACCAACCTATCAAGGCACCGGCACTTCCCCATGTCCCTGGGGCTATTGGCAAGCGTCCTAGAAAGAAAACCGTCCCAACTATTTCGACTATTTTAATTGTGAAACCCGTTGGTTTTTAAAAAACTATAAATTGCAGATTTATTTGTGTATAAATAATTGAAGCCAGTATATACCGTAAAGAGTGTAACTATAAAAGTAAAACTATAAACTAAATTATAAAGCTCTACTAACTCTCGAAATGAATGTAACCAACCAAACCAATTAATTGATACGCCATTTAAACTAAGTATTATAAGAGTAAAAATAATTATTACTACCTGAGTCGTAGTCTTTGCTTTTGCCACATTAGATGTTACCATTTCTAAGCCTTTGTGACTCATCGCAACTCTTAATCCTGTTATAAAAAGATCTCGAAATATTATCAGAGAGACCATCCAATAATCAATTACACCAATAACCGCAAAAGAAATAAAAGCAGAGGAAACTAATATCTTATCCGCTAAGGGATCTAAAAACTTCCCTTCTTTAGATATTTGATTATATTTGCGGGCGTAATATCCATCAATGGAATCAGTTATACTAGCAACTATAAAAATAATTAGTGACCATAATTTTGCCCACGGATGATCATAAAAAAGAAAGATAATGAAAAAAGGTGTCATTAAAATTCTTCCAAAAGTAAGAATATTAGGTACAGTTAGAATAATGTCCTCCCTTCTATTGCTCTAATAATTGTTGCCTCATCGGTATACTCCAAATCTCCACCAACCGGTATACCTCTAGCAATCCTAGTTACTTTAATGTCAAGCTCCTTAAATAGGCTTGACAAATACAATGCAGTAGTATCTCCCTCAATAGTAGGATTGGTAGCAATAACTACTTCAATACCAGGTTTAACTCTATCCATCAACTTACTTATATTTAAATCATCTGGTCCAATACCATCAAGTGGCGACAATGAACCACCTAACACATGATATATCCCACTAAAAAAACTAGCCTTCTCAAAAACAAATACATCCTGAGCATTTTCAACAATGCAGACAACCATTTGATTACGATTTTCATCTGAACAAATACCGCAAATTTTATCTTCGGAAAACCCGCCACAAAGATCACACTCTATTACACCTTCTTTCAATTCATCTATCGCCTTAGATAAATTTTGGAGGTTGATATGTTCAGTTTTCAGCATGTGAAAGGCTAATCTTTGTGCTGTTTTTTTACCAATACCGGGGAGTAATGATAATTGATCGATTAAATTGGTTAAACTATTTGGAAGAGAATTCAATTACATCCCTGGTATTTTTAATCCCGATAACATCCCACCAGTAACGGAATTCATTTTCTCTTTTGATAAATCTTGTGCTTTCTTTAAAACTCTATTGACTGATGACACAATTAGATCTTCTAATACTTCTTTATCTTCTTCATATGCATCTTTGGAAATCTCAATTTTTAATATTTCTTGTTTACCATTCGCTGTTGTAGTAATCATACCACCCGCAGTTTCTGATTTAACAATTAAATCACCTAATTCTTTCTGCACAGATTCCATATTTTTCTGCATTTCTTGAGCCTGCTTAATCAGCGAGGACATATTACCTTTTAACATATTTTTCTCCTAACGTAATATTTCACCATCGAAGAGATCAACAACTTGATCCAGAATCTCCTTATCGTTTTTAAAATTAACTGGCTTTGACTTTTCTTTTTTTATCAATTTATCATCACCATTTTGATTCTTGGTAAATTTTATTTTTATGTTTTTTTTAATCTTATCCGATATTTTTTTTTCTAAATATGGAATACCTCTATTAGCAATCTTTGAATTAAAGTCGCTGTAATCGATTGCTTCTATTTTTAAAATATTATTACTAAACGCTTTTGGATAGTAATCCTCTAAAACAGTCCCTAAAGAAGGTTTTTCATTATTAACTGCTTCTAAAGTTTCTTTCCATATTTGGATCATTGAATCAAAAGAGAGGTTGAAGCTTTTATTTTTTTTATCATTTTCAATTTTTGGCTTAGGGTCTAAAATATTATCTTCATCTCTTTCTAATTGCGGTTCATCATTTTTAATATTTTCTTTATCCCCAACTAACTC
>CAYFIF010000162.1:0-4689 GCA_964343085.1 uncultured bacterium
TCACTCCAAGCAGGTTTTTGAATAAATTCATTTAATTCACAGTTGTATATTTTTTGAATATTCCTTCTAATGTCTAAAAATTGATTTAACTTATCTAACTGAGCTAGAGCAATGGAGGCTTGAATATCATTCATGTAAGCTTTATACCCTAAAGAATTAACCTCATAATCCCATACATATCCAGGAGCTAATTTTATTTTTGAATTCTTACTAGTTTGAATTGAACGCTGATAAGTTGTACTTGGGATACCAAAATTTATCATAGGTTTTAGCTTTTCATATAAATTACTATCGTTTGTAGTAATCATTCCACCATCACCACATGACATAGTTTTAACCGCTTGAAATGACCATACGCTCACATCTCCCTTTAAACCTGCACCCTTGGTATAACAACTGAGGGCACAGTCTTCAATAATTAAACCATTGAAATATTGCCTAATTTGATCAATTTTTGATGGTATTCCTGCATAATTTATGGAAATTATAGCTTTAGTATTTGTAGTTATATTTTTCTTAACATCTTCAGGGCTTAGGTTCAGATATATTTCATCTACATCACCTAGTATTGAATTACAACTATTCCAAAGAGGCACAACTCCCGTCGTTAAAAATGATAGAGTAGGCGATATTACATCACAATTTTTTATTTTTTTTGCTTTAAATATTAAATCTTGAGCAACTGAATTACTAGAAACAGCCAAAGCATATTTAGTCCCAACCATATCCGCAAATTTTTTTTCTAATTCTGCTACTTTTGAACCTTTACCCCACCATCCACTATAAATAACTTCTTTTAATAACCTAATTTCTTCTTCACCACCATCAGGCTTTAGAACAGGTAAAATCTTTTCTCTAATTTTCATAAAGACTAATATTTATCAACAATCGATTCTGTAAATATTTGACAAATGTAATCTAATTGACCCTTGTCCATACCCTGATGGCAACCTAATAAAATACCACCTTCCATAACATAATCTGAATTAGGATATCCATCTTTATTTTTTTTATAGTTTATATCTTTTAAGCACGGCTGGCGCATAACATTCCCAGTAAATATTGGTCTAGTTTGTATATCATTATTTTCAAAACATAATTGTAATTGTGAGCGACTAAATGGGGCTTCATTTTTAACAATCAGCGGAAATGCTAGCCATGGAATAATTGCATCAGGATTTTGCATAGGAAGTAAGAACCAGTTATCATATTTTTTAAAAAATTTATATAAATAATCAAAGTTTTCTATCCGAATTTTTATGAAATTTTCTAATTTATTTAATTGTGCTAATCCAAATGCTGCACTAATCTCTGATGGTAGAAAATTATAACCTAGTTGATCAAAAATAAATCTAGAATCGTATGGCATATTATTAATTGAGTGACCAAAGCGTTCCTCGATTGTATCTGAATCTTGAACCAAGGCAGATCTTCGTCCCCAGCCCTGTAATAGTTTAGAATTTTCATAATATTTTGAGTCATTTGTACATAGCATCCCACCATGACCAGCACAAGTAATGACATGGGATCCATAAAAACTTGTCGTAACAATATCATTGATTTTACCTGTATTGCCACTTTTATAAATTACTCCCAAAGTATCTGCAGAATCTTCAATGATTATCAGATTATGCTTTAGGGCTATTTGTTTTATTGACTCCCAATCTGGTAAATTTCCTAGTAGGTTTGGTATTAGCATAGCTTTTGTCTTCTCACCAATCATTTCTTCAATAAGATTAGTATTTATGTTGAACGACTGTAAATCAATATCCACAAAAGCTGGCACCAATCCATTTTGTATAATCGGTGCAACTGTGGTAGAAAAAGTTAAAGCAGGCGTTATAACCTCAGATCCTTTCGAAAGATTTAGTGAAGAAACAGCCAATAAATTTGCAGAAGATCCCGAATTAACCATTAAACCATATTTTTTACCAAAAATACTACTAATTTTTTCTTCAAATTCTCTAACCTTTATATTATCCATGAGCATATTTGATGAATTTATCAAAACGTTATTGACAGCATTTATCTCATCTTCACCATAAACGGCTTGGGCATAAAACACTCTTTTTTTTATTTTATTTTTCATTCGCTGAAATAGAATTATAGTCTATACAAATATCATGTAATATTAATTTTCGGAACATACTCTATCCATTTACCTCCTTGATCCAGATAATTTTTCTCTTTTTGAAAAATTTCTTTTTTATGATTCCAAGCAAATAAAATAGAATAATCAGGGTATTTATTAGAAAATTCTATTGGAGAAACAACTGGTATATGAGCTCCAGGAGAGAACAAACCTTGTTTTGCCGGAGTTGAATCACAAATATAATCAATATGTTCTTTAGTTAATCCACAATAATTAATTAAAGTAGAACTTTTTGCAGTTGCTCCATATCCAACTATGTTTTTTCCATTATTTTTTATTTTATCTATTAATTTTAAAATATTTTGCCTGGAAGCTTTACATAAATGGTGAAATTTTTTATAAATATTTTGTTCTAAGAGACCAATGTTTCTTTCTTTATCTAAATACAGACCAACGCTTTGTTTTACTCTATAAGAACCTTTATGTGCTAAATAATATCTTAAGCAACCACCATGATATTTATTTGGAATAACATTAATAATTTCCATGTCATATAAATTAAACAAATACTTCATTGATGAAACCGACCAAATAAAATTATGTTCAGCATATATTTGCTCATATGAATTTAGTGATATCATATCAGCCAGATATGGATCCTCTGTGATCATTAAACCACCTTTTTTTAAAAGTATTTTTGCCCCTGAAACAACTTCTCTAATATTAGATATATGATGCATTGTGTTAGTAGCAATAATGATGTCAGCTTTACCATTTTGATCGATGATTTTTTCGGCAGATTGTCTATTAAAAAAATCACAAACTGTTGAAATTCCTTTTTTTCGAGATGCATCTACTACATTTTGTGATGGATCAATTCCAAGGTGTCTGATTCCTAATTTAGAATAATGCTGTAATGATATTCCATCATTACTTCCAATTTCAACAATTAATGGATCATCAGTTTTTATGTGATCTTTTAATACTTCCTCAGATAAGGTCTTAAAATGCTTTGTCATAATTGAAGAAGTGCTAGCAAAATAAGCATAATGGTCATGAAACATTTTTTCTTGTTCTGGTACATCAACAATTTGGAATGTATGACAACTTGAACACGATGCTGGATTTAAATCAAAAAAATATTCATTATTAAATTCTTTTTCACTAATAAATGCATTTGCAACCGGCATTTTTCCAAAAGACATAAAAGGCTCTATTGGACTATCACATACTCGACAAAATTTCATTTTTTAATTATCTCCAAATAAAATTGATTATTTAATCAGTAAATGTTTTTTCGCTTATAAAATAAAGGGGTCGCTTTTTTGATTCATCAAAGTTTTTTCCTACATAATAACCAATTATACCAAGATTTGTAATAATTAATCCGCCTATAAAATAAATTGATAATATTAAGCTAGCCCATCCTGTTGGCCAATCAGTTCCATAAAATAGTTTACTAAAAAAAATTATCACACTTATAAGAAAAGCACCGAAAGAAGACAATAGACCTAATCCTATAAAAATCATAAGGGGTTTTGATGAATATGCAACTATGTATGAAAAAGTGGCATTGACAAGCTTAGGAAATGTAAAAGCTGATTGGCCAGCAAATCTCTTTTCTCTATTCATTTCAATTGTTGCAAAATTGACTCCAATCCACTCAATAATTGCCTTAAAATGTCGTTCTTGTTCTGAAAACAATCTAAATTCCTTCACAATTTTTTTTGACATTATTCTATATACACCATATTGTGGATCAAGGCGCATTCCAGAAAGAAAACTCATAGATCTCCAAAAAATTTTTGAACATACTCTGCGAAAAAGATTATCTGCTCTTTTAACAAATTTTGCAATTACAACATCATAGCCCTCTAAAGCTTTATTGTAAAGATCTATCATTTTTTCTGGCGGTGATTGCAAATCGCATTCAATAACAATTGTCCAATCCCCATTCGCTAAATCTAAGCCTGCAGTAATTGCATGATGAACACCAAAATTTCTACTCAATTTTATTCCTTTAATGCGTGAATCCTTACTAGTTATTTCTTTTATAACTTTCCATGAATTATCCTGACCACCATCTTCGACTAAAATGATTTCAAAATTATCTGTAATTTTTTCAGCATTATAAACTAACCTTTTACAAAGTTCATCAATGCAATCTTCTGCATTATATACTGGACTAACTATAGAAATTGATACCATTAGAGGATTTATTTTTTAACCCAAAAATATTTTACTTATTATCAATAGACTTCATAAACTATGCAAAACTTAAATAATTCATTGATTCAATTTTAATGGTAAAGATGATATTTTTTTGATTTACAATATTTAATTAATCTTTTTATTTCAAATTGATTGTGAAAAGTATCAATTCCAAAATTTCTGATCTTATCTATCACTAAAGTAAATTTTTTTAATCCCGAATCTTTAGATTTTATCCCTAACGTTTTAATCTTAAAATCTCGCTTAAAATCTTTTTTTATTTGTTCTTGGATTATTTTCGCAATATCTAGGACCCTATTAGTATTCTTCCCACCAAGATTAAATATTTCAGTTCCATTATTATCATCATTTAATTTAATAAAATA
>CAYFIF010000163.1:0-4674 GCA_964343085.1 uncultured bacterium
TGGGGGCATTATATTTTTTAATGAGAGTTATTGTTCCTAGAGTTAAAAATAATAGAAGCCTTAGCATCCGATCTAGTGATAATAAGAATATAAACCCAACGTTTTTTGGTGGAATAAGTCAGTTTGAGACTCCAGAAGAATACGGTGAATATTTAAAAAAAATATCTAAGGATGAAGATCAACTTTACCAAATGTTTGCTGGGCAGGTTTTTACTCTTGGATCAATAAACACCAGAAAAAATCAGAATGTAAGAAAAGCAATGTTTTTTATGGTTGCTGCTCTTACATCTGAGTTATTAATTATCATGAATCTCGCATATAAACGAGCATACTCTTATTTGAGTGAAGATACAGTTTACTATGTGATTGCCCTTTTTATTGTTACAGTTTTAGTTATATTTATTTTTAGGATGAATTTTTTCTCAAAATAAAATATGAAATTTTTCTATGCCCTCCTTATTTTGTCAATAATATTAATTAATTGTACGGTCCCTGGAGTTCCTGGTCCACGCGGTGATAGAGGTCCTAGAGGTTATCAAGGTAAACAAGGTCGTCCTGGCCCAGCAGGGCCTCAAGGTCCACCAGGGGAAAATATTTCAGAAGATATAATATCAAAGAGGCTCGATACCCTACTCTTAGGACAAAAAAATCAAGGAGAATGGATTATAGGGGCAATAGCCTATAGCTTTGGTATAGCACCAAGAATAACAGGGTTTGTTTTTTTATCAAATTTTGGGAATCTATTTAAAATGGAAAATCAAAATCCACAAGAAATTGGAACCAGCATTAATAATATCGGAAGGATTGCTAGTTATGATAATTTTTCGGTTTTTTCAAGAACTACATATGGTGATGATATTAAACAGTATTTTACTGCTGCAACATCGGATGGAAAAATATTTGTATCGGAAGATCTTATGAATTGGGAAAATATAAACAGTATTAACCTAGATTGAAAATTATGAAGAAATGGTCCAGTTATAGTTCTGATTTGACTAATGATTTTTATGATATTATTATTATTGGTTCAGGAATTGGCGGACTTACTACCGGGGCATTGTTAGCATTAAGAGGTAAGAAAGTACTTATTTTAGAAAAGCATTTTAAAATAGGAGGATGGACACATACATTTAAAAGAAGTAACTATGAGTGGGATGTAGGCATTCATTATATTGGAGAGGTACATAACAAATGGGCAGTTAGTAGAAGATTATTTGATCTAATCTCTGATAAAAAATTAGAATGGTCAAAAATGGATGAGAACTACGATCGAATTATTTTTCCTGATAAATCTTATAATTTTGTAGAACCTCGCCAACGTTTTATTGATGATATGATTAAATATTTTCCAAAGGAAGAAAAAGCTATACTTAAATATATTAAGTTAGTTGATGGAACTATTACAAGTGCAAGACCTTATTTCGCAAATAAAGCAATGCAACCATTGCTTGGCAGAATTACACACCCATTTATGTCAAAAAAGTTTTTTCAATTTTCCGATAGAACTACTTATGATGTTTTATCTAGTCTAACTAGCAATAAAAAATTAATAGGTGTTCTTACTGGTCAGTGGGGTGATTATGGTTTACCACCAAAACGAAGTAGTTTTGCAATGCACGCGTTTGTAGCAAAACACTATCTTGATGGTGCTAATTATCCAACAGGCTCATCTAGGAGAATTGCTGAAACGATTTCTGATAATATAGAAAAACATGGTGGTACCCTTGCTGTTAATGCTTCAGTAAAAAAGATCATTATTAAATCTGGTAGATCAATTGGAGTGCTTATGGAAAATGGAGATGAATTATATTCAGATATAGTTGTGAGTAATACTG
Organism: uncultured bacterium; assembly: GCA_964343085.1. Classification (GTDB taxonomy): domain Bacteria; phylum Fidelibacterota; class Marinisomatia; order Marinisomatales; family UBA1611; genus CAZLPW01. The sequence goes on from CAYFIF010000163.1 coordinate 1,836, forward strand.
GTATAATGAATACTTTTGAAAATCTTATTTCTAATGAAATAATTTCACAAAAATATCAAAACCAATTGAACTTAATACAAAAGACAGAAAGCTATGTCTGCCTCCACATTGGGTTGAAAAGAGCTTTTGAAGAATTAAATCTTAAAAATACTAATCTTTGGATCTATCCAGATTATGATCATGATTTAAATGTGGGAAAATATATGGATGACCAAAATGCTCCTTTCCCTGTTTTATATATTTCATTTCCATCTATAAAAGACAGTTCCTGGGATGAACAGCACAAAGGTTTTACCACGGTTGAGGCAATTACAATGAGTAGATGGAAATGGTATGATAATTGGTCTTCTTTATCCTGGAAAAATCGTGGAGAAGAATATGAATCATATAAAAGACAATTAACAAAAAGGATAATGGAAATAGTATATAAAAATGTAAATGGGATTAATGATTCAGTGGACCATTTAGAGTTGTCTACTCCTCTTACAGTACGTGATCTTGCAAATTATCAAAATGGTGAAATGTATGGGTTAGATCATAATCCTAAAAGATTTCGACAAAAATTTCTTCGTCCGAGAACAGATATAAAAAATCTATTCTTAACTGGCCAAGACATTACGACAGTAGGGGTAACGAGTGCATTATTTTCTGGATTATTGACTGCTTCCTCAATCGAAAAAAAGAATTTATATAAAATGTTAAAATAACTGATTTGCATTATTTGCCATATATCAAGTACCAATTAGTTAACATCATTTTTTATTATATGTATGAGTATTTTTTTTTAATTAGAGGAGGTTGTTTATGTTAAATCCCTATATTTTTCGAGAATATGATATAAGAGGGAAAGTAGATGAAGATTTTCCTCATGATATAGTTTTTAAATTAGGAAAGGCATTTGGGACATTTATTTCTCGGCAAGGGTCAAAAGAATTAGGTTTAAGTGGAGATGTCCGTTTAACAACGCCTAATCTTATTCAATCTTTTAAGAAAGGGGTTCTCTCAACCGGAACGGATGTAATCAATCTAGGAATAGCACCGACTCCAGTAAACTATTATTCTATGTTTAAACTAGGAATAGGTGCTGCCGTTCAAATAACTGGTTCACATAATCCGCCAGAATATAATGGATTTAAAATGTCACAAAATAGGAAACCAGTTTTTGGAAAAGATATTCAAACTTTATATCAATTGATGAAAAATAATGATTTTGAAATAGGTGAAGGAACTGAAACAAGATATAATATACTTGATAATTATAAAAAAATGATTTTGGAAAATATAAAAATATCCAAACCTATGAATATCGTTATGGATTGTGGGAATGCTGCCGGTGCTATAAATGCACCAATTATTTTTAAAGAATTAGGTGTAAATGTAAAAGAATTATTTTGTGATGTAGATGGCACATTTCCTAATCATCATCCAGATCCAACTATTAAGCAAAATCTTAGATATTTAATTGATGAAATGAAAAATGGTAAATATGATTGTGGAATTGCGTTTGATGGAGATGCTGATAGGATTGGCGTCGTTGATGAAAATGGTAAAGTTATTTGGGCTGATCAATTAATGGCAATTTTTTTACCGGATATAATAGAAGAAGGTGATGATATTTTATTTGATGTAAAATGTTCTCAAGCCTTAGAGGAAATGATTGTAAAGTATGGAGGTAATCCAGTTATGTGGAAGACCGGTCATTCACTAATTAAACAGAAAATGACTGAACTTGGATCTAAATTGGGTGGAGAGATGAGTGGCCACATTTTCTTTTCAGATCGTTATTATGGGTATGACGATGGTATTTATGTTGCTGCCAGGTTAGTAGAATTGTTATCAAATACCGAAAAAACTTTATCCCAATTGAAAGCAAAAATTCCACTATACTACTCTACTCCAGAAATTAGATTAGCTATTGAAAATGATGAAAAAAAATTTAAAATGACAGAAAAAGCAGTTAACTATTTTTCAAAAAATTATGATTGCTCGACTATTGATGGCGTAAGAATTCAATTCGATGATGGCTGGGGTCTGATCCGTTCTTCTAATACCCAACCTGTAATTGTATGTAGATTTGAAGCTAACAGCGAAAAAAGAAGAGACCAAATAAAAAAAATAGTTCTTGATAAATTAAATAAATTTGGTGAATACAAAATTGATAATCACATATGAATGATTTAGACCATTTATTTGATTCTATTCGATCTGATTTTAATAATGAGTTTGAAAATTTTTTTTTCCCTCAAGATCCTAAAAAACTTTATGATCCTATTCGTTATGTAATAAAAGGTAAAGGGAAAAGATTACGCCCTATTTTAGTTCATATCATAGGAAGAGCACTTAGATCAGAACCAAAATCTATAATGGCAGCTAGTATAGCTGTTGAGTTATTGCACAATTTTACTTTAATTCATGATGATATCATGGATGATGATACTATTCGCCATGGGGAAAAAACTGTCCATAAAAACTGGAATCAATCTACTGCAATTCTTGCAGGAGACGCATTATTTTCGTATTCGCAAATTGCGATGATTAAATTTTCAAAAAATGTTAAGATTTATAAGATTTTTAATGAAACAATTATAGAAATATGTGAGGGACAGGCACTTGATATAAATTTTGAAAACAATAATTCTATTAATCAAGATCAATATCTTGATATGATAGAAAAAAAATCAGGAGCACTATTAGGTTTTTGTTCAAGGGTTATACCCGAAGATTTATGTCTAGAAAAGAGAACTTGTTATGTTATGGATAATTTTGGAAGGAATTTAGGTAAAGGTTTTCAAATTCAGGATGACATACTTGAAATTTTTTCAGATACTAAGAATATGGG
>CAYFIF010000164.1:0-3156 GCA_964343085.1 uncultured bacterium
TGTTCCTATGGAAATATATTTTTGTTTGACTAATTATTGAATAAATCATCCATGGCTAAATAGTAACTGATTATAAAATTTCAGTCATCTTCTTTTTTATTATTCTTGCTTATCATTAAGGTAATATAGCTAAAAATAAGACGAAAAAATCTATGAAGTTTTATATGGTAAGCAAGTATACGATAATAGATGGGGGTAGTAAATTATGCAGGTGATTATTAACTATATAAAAGTATAATATGTTCGATGATAATGTTTTAATTGACAAAATTAGATCTTTAGATGGTAGAGACTACGGTGCCTGTCAAGGATTACTTGGAGAATATGATTTTTCAAATAGATTTAAACTAATCATTCACAAAATACCTAAAGATCCATACGCGCCGCCTCATACTGGTGTCTATCGTATTCAGTTGTCTCGTTCTAATAAACAAATTATCAATTATAATATTAATTCAAGGATCAAGAGAATAGCATTCACTGATTATTTATCTAGAAAATTTTATAAGTCTTCTAGACATATTGCATCGAAGAATCGAGGCACCGGTTATAGCGGAATTATTACAATTGACCAACCTGGCCAGGCAATACTTGAAAGAAACAGCGTTGTTGTTTCTGATAGGTATATCGAAGTAAGGTGCTTTTTGGGTATTCCTGCACGCGGAAGGAAAATAAATTCTAAAGTTGCAGAAAAAATGTTCATAGAAGAATTACCTGAAATAGTTTCTGTATCTTTTGATAAAAAAAATATTGAATTCAAAGATCTAGAAAGGCATATACATACAGCAGAAGATGCTGAATTTTTGCGCAACAGGCTAGAGGATCTTGGTCTTGTTTCTTTTGTAGCTAACGGTTCGATTTTACCAAGGAAAAGTAGTCAAAGTGATAAGCCTATGGAAAGTGGTAAGATTGTTTATTTTCAATCTCCTTCTAGCTTAGAAGTGGAGATTCAATTGCCAAACGCAGGTCGAATAAAAGGGATGGGTATCCCTAAGGGGATTACCTTGATCACGGGTGGAGGATATCACGGTAAATCTACTTTACTTGAGACTCTGGAGTCTGCTGTTTATAATCATGTCCCAGGGGATGGAAGAGAGCAATGTGTTTCTCTCTTGGAATCTGTAAAGGTTAGGGCATACAGCGGTCGCAATATTACAAAAACTAATATATCCTCATTTATTAATAATCTTCCTCTTGGAAAGGATACTGAGTCATTTTCTTCAAATAATGCAAGCGGGAGCACTTCCCAGGCAGCAAGCATTATTGAAGCAATTGAAGTTGATGCGAAAGTTCTTTTTATGGATGAAGATACCTGCGCAACCAATTTTATGAATAGAGATAAAAAGATGAAAAAGCTAATAAAGGATAGGGATGAGCCGATTACAACATTTATTGATAAGGTTGATCAAATATTTATAGAAAAAAATGTTTCAACTATCCTTGCTTTAGGTGGGGTAGGCGATTATTTTGATGTATCACATCTAGTCATTCAGATGAAAAATTACCAACCCATTGATGAAACGAAACGAGCGCATGAAATTTCCAATTTCTTTTCTAATAAAAAGGAACCAGTCTCTTCTCATGATTTATTTTGTCTGAGCGATAGATGCCCCTTACCCGATACTATTGTTCCAAAAAATAAGAGCGGCAGGTTTAGTCTTAAGGCAAGAGGACTAAATAAAATACAATTTGGAAAAGAAAATATAGATCTGAAGGATGTAGAACAGATTATTGAATTTTCTCAGACAAGAGCGCTTTGTTATGCATTGGAATACTCCAAGAGATATATGGATAACGAAACTTGCTTGCGTGATGTTATTAAACAAGTAATTAATGATATTAATGAAACAGGCTTAGATATTATCTCCAATAATGTCAATGGAAATTTTGCTTATTTTAGAGGATTTGAACTTGCTTTTACTTTAAACAGATTTTCTGGGTTTGATGTAAAACAAAAAGTTAATAATTAAATAAACTCCAACTTTTCTAATAGAAAAAGAAAATCAAAACCTTGATCTAAAGTATAAATGATAAGTGCTACCATAAATAAAAACTTCAATCTTGTTGAATTAAAAAAAATCATTGATTCATTCTCTTGGAGTGAGGAAAAAGTTAAAGACTTTCACCGTGGCTTAGGTAATGTAAAAACACCAATCGTTTTTTTGCCAGATTTGGCTGGAAAATTGGGCATTAAAAAATTGCTACTGAAAGACGAAAGCAAACGATTTGGGCTAGGGTCGTTTAAGGTTTTAGGTGCTTCATATGCGATGAATAATCAAATTAAAAAGAATCCCAGGATTAAAGTTTTTTGTACTGCTACGGATGGGAATCATGGACGCTCAGTCGCTTGGATGTCTCGTAAACTAGGAAGAAAAGCTGTTGTCTATATGCCTGGTGAAACGGTCTCCGCTCGTGTTGACGCAATTAAAAAAGAAGGGGCAGAGGTAATTTTGATTGAGGGTGGATATGATGCTGCTGTAATACAGGCAAGTAATTATGTTGAAAAAGAAAACAAAAAATATAGTCATAATATTTTTTGTTTAATTCAGGATACTGCATGGGAAGGTTATCAGAATATTCCTCTTGATATTATGAAGGGATACTCAACTCAGATCGCCGAAATTACTGAGCAAATTAAAGATGAAAAAATTGATATCATATTCCTCCAATCTGGTGTAGGTAGCTGGGCAGCGTCAGTTATTAGCTATATAATTAGAGAGTGGGATCGTATTCCTTTTTTTATAAGTGTTGAGCCTTACTCAGCAAATTGTTTATATGAGTCTATTATAAAAGAAGAAAAGGTAAGTGTTGAAAATGATAAAAAGACTAATATGGCAGGCCTTAATTGCGGTTCTGTTTCTGGTTTAGCCTGGAGAATATTAAAAAACAGTCTTTCTTATGCTCTTTCAATATCTGATGAATTATCTGAAAAGTCTATGCAATTATTGGCATCTAAATCTTCATCTGACCCGAAAATTGTATCAGGCGAATCTGGAGCAGCAGGTCTCGCTGGTTTAATAGGACTTTGTGATTCAATTAAATTTAAAAATTTAAAAAAGACAATTAATCTAAATGATTCATCATCAGTCTTAGTAATTAATACAGAGGGAGATACTGATCCTGTAAACTATGCTAAAGTAATAAAAGAAATAGACT
>CAYFIF010000164.1:3256-4648 GCA_964343085.1 uncultured bacterium
TGGGCGGAAAATGTTTTTCCCTTCAAATCGTTTTGTTCCATTAACATAGCTGTAATATTTTCTGCATTCGCACGATAGGTACTCAACATCGATGGGGTAGAAATTACGTTTAGCCTCTGGCCAGATATCTTTTTGAAGCTCGATCATTTTTTTACATGTTTGCTGGTGATTCTCTAGTCCGAGATATTTTTGGAGAATATCCAGATAGGCGACTGCGCCAATTCCAGTAGGTACGTCACTTGCGGGATCAATTATATCAGGCCTAAACCAGGCTATATCTATGACTGCCATAAAAACGGGAAAATCATTTTCCATACTAAATTGATTCGAAACATTCTTTGTGGCCTCTATAACGCTACCACCCGCTTTATTAATTATGTCAGTCAAAGTGTACTTTATTTTATAAAATAATTTTGTTGCTGCATCAAATCGAGAGTATTTTGTTCCTTTCCAAGTAACTGGTCCTACTGGGTATGCAGTAGAATTGCACCAAGGGTTTATTAAACCTAATTTTTTTCGCAACTCTTGATCATTACCTAAATCTTCTATAGCCAAATTATTTAGTGTTTCTTGCCTGTTGCACCAGCGTGCAAAGAACAAGGACTGAATTAATAGAGGGAGGTCATTTTTTATGTCCTCAACAAAATCAATAATCGCTATACTGCCACGGTCGTCTTCACGAAAAACATTTAGAAATCGACCTCTTTGAAAAATTGGATCATTTGTCCAGGGTTGAGGCTTTCCACTTTCTCTAGCTACTCTAATTTTTTCTCTCTCTCTACAAAAATTAAAAAAAGCGGTCACTGGATCATCTAAAAACAATCCATCAAGTGCATCGGCATAGGGATTATGAAATTGAGGCATATCGGAATTAAATTTAATTATTAATACGTTTAGTCTAAATCAATATTGATTTAAGTTCATATGTATAAAAACATTTTTATATTGGGTTTATCAAAAAAATGTTACAGGGGAGATAATGAGGTTAATTTTTTTATTTATTATTATTACTTTTTCGTTTGGTGATGTGATTAATGTTCCTGAAGATGTGGAGACTATCCAAGAGGGGATTGATGAGGTCCAAAGCGGTGATACCGTTTTGATTGCTCCGGGTATTTATTATGAGCATTTACTTCTGCAAAAAGAAATTGTTTTAGCAAGCCATGCTATCTATGACGACCTTGATACGGACTGGCTTAATAACGAAAATATTCAAGGTACCGTTATTAGCGGTGCTGAAGAGCCGGATGATCCAAAGAGAGGAAGCTGTCTAGTTATTCGTGATAGCAATATTCAGCCGACCATATTTGGTCTTACTTTTCAGGATGGAAGAGGTACCTCTATGGAGGTTACCGAGTGTGATCTGAAGCGCCAGCAACGCTCTGGAGGTGC
>CAYFIF010000165.1:0-4630 GCA_964343085.1 uncultured bacterium
ATGGAGGCCTTACCTCCACCATATCATAGCCAACAAAATTTATATTTTTCAATCCTCTCACAATTTCTATGCCATCGTAACCAGTAAAACCGCCAGCTTCTGGAGTTCCTGTACCAGGAGCAAAAGCGGGATCAATAAAGTCAATATCGAAGGTAAGGTAAGCAGGACCATCCCCAGTTCGTTCTTTGATAATATCAATGGCTTTTTGATTTCCAATTCTATGGAGCTCTGGACCAGGTATTGCTAATAAACCCGCATCTGTAGACATTTGATAATCTTTTAAATTATAAAGAGGCCCTCTTAAACCAATCTGAATGGATCTGGATGTATCGATGAGTTCTTCTTCAATTGCGCGTCTAAATGGTGTACCATGAGTATCTTTATTATCAAAGTATCCATGCCAAAGATCACTGTGTGCATCAAAGTGGACAAGCGCCACAGGGCCGAATTTTTTTTTAATTGCTCGCAATATTGGTAAAGATATCGAGTGGTCACCACCCATAAATATTGGAATTACATTTTGATTAAATATTTTTTTTGCCCCTTCATAAATTAGTTTATGAGACTCTGGCAAATAACCTGGAACTATTGGAAGGTCACCATAGTCAGTCCCAGAGCAATATTTGAATATTTCAATATTCTGAGCTGGATTATAAGGCCTAAGTAGCAAAGAATTATCCCTTATCCCTGATGGCCCAAATCGTGAGCCTACTCTGAAAGTTCCACCAGTATCAAATGGTACGCCAACAATTGTAAAGTCTACACTTTTTAAATTGGTTTCAAAAGGTAATCGCATAAAGGTTCTTATACCTTCAAATCGAGGATACTCCATTGCATCAAGTGGTTTATACTTATTTTCTTTTTTCATAGATTTATTAATTAATCACCTACATGCCTTCCATACACATTAATAATAATAAATAGAAATATAAAGCCCAAGAACAGAAGCATCCACCACGGCACCCCAAATCCGGCTGGTAATGTGCCAACAAATAATGCTATCGCACCAGAAATCAATGCATATGGCATTTGAGTCTTTACATGGTCCATGAGCTCACATCCGGATGCCATGGATGTAAGAATCGTAGTATCTGATATTGGTGAACAATGATCTGCCCATACAGCTCCTGTGAGTACGCATGCTATGGTCGAGTAAAGAATGTGCATATTCTCAGCATAAGAGCCACTGGAGTTTTCCATTATTGCAAAGCATAGAGGAATGACAAGGGGCATTAAGATTGCCATGACACCCCAGCTTGATCCAGACCCAAAGGCTGTCAAACCCGCAATAAAGAAAACCACAGCTGGAAGAGCCTGTATCGGTATTTTATCACCTAGGACTGATATTATGTAGTCTGCTGTATGCAATTCTTTAGAGATGTCAGCCAAGGCCCAAGCGAGGACAAGAACAATCAACCCCATCATCATAAATTTCAAACCATTGTACCAAGCTTCAAATGTCTCATTTAAGGATAGTATTCGTTGTCCCAATGATAAAATCGCGGCCATAAAAGCACTTAATAATGTTGAGTGCATTAGTGCTGAAAATGTATCTGCTGTTCCAAGAATATCTTTTATAGTATCGCCCTTACCTGAAGAAAAAATAAAATAGAACATTGATACTACCAATACTGCAATTGGTAAAACAGCATTTATAGCTCGGTGTGGAATATTTTGTTTTACACTAAGTTCCCCACTCTCATTATTAATTGTGCTCTCAATTTTTTTATTCTTATTAGCGCGTGCTTGAATTTCTGCTTCTACCATAGGTCCAATATCTTTACCGGTGGTTACAACAAGACCAACTAAGAATAATGCGAGAAATGGATAGAAGCTATATGGAATAGAATTTATAAAGAGGATGTACGCTGATTCAGAAATATGTTCTATATTTTTTACTGAGTCTGAAATAATACTAATTTGGAAGCCTATCCATGTTGTAATAACTGCAACTGTTGCTAATGGCGCAGAGGTAGAGTCAACAATATATGCTAGTTTTTCTCTTGATATCCCAAGCTTATCGCAGATAAGCCGGGAAGTATTTCCAACAATTAGCGTATTCGAATAGTCATCAAAAAATATTATTAAACCAAATAACCAGATTGAAATCTGCCCTTTTTTTGGTGTATCTGCTTTTTTTATTAGTAATTTAATAATCCCATGCATTCCACCATTTTGATAAATAATTCCTACCATTCCTCCAAGCATTAGTGTAAATAGAGCTATGATAGAATGGTCTCTATCCAGTATTGTATTTAGTATAAATATGTTAAAAGAATTAAGTAGTCCAGTAACCAGTCCGCTTCCAGTTAAACCATCAATGGCCCAGGAACCAAACCAAATTGCGACAAATATTGATGGTACTATAGACTTGGTCAAAAAGGCGAGCACAATTGCTATTATTGGAGGTAAAATAGAGATCCACGCTCTTATAACATATTTTGATACATTAAATATTGAAAGGCCGTTTTTTTCTAGTTTTAAGGATACATTACCTAGAGCATCAATTTTGATGTTGTCAAAACTAATATTATTTTTTGTTACAACAGATGGAAAGTTCTTTGTTCCATTGAGATCTAAAGTATATGATTCGTTTTTACTAAAGTCACCATTAAATGAAATAGAAAAATCTACATTTTCTAATAAGATCTTTGGTGCATTGACTTCAATATTATTTCCAGTTAGTAATTGTATAGGAATAATTAGAGCAAGAAATTTCTTGAAATTACTTATTCTAAAAAACAGCATATATAAATGGTGCAATAGCTGTACTCTCTGTTAAAACGATTAATGCTCCAATTAAGATTAGAAAAAATACTATTGGCGTCAGCCAGTATTTCTTTTTTTCTTTAATAAATTTCCAAAACTCTGATAAGATTGTTAGCCTAGGCATAATTATTCCCAATTAATAATATACACATATTTACAATTTCAATATTTTATTTTCATACAAAAATTTAAAAATTTCATTTGCGATTTTTTTATTTCCTTTTACGGTTGGATGATATCTATCGCTTAAATAATCAATGGATGGAGTAAACTTTGTGGATAGATCAAAATAATAAACATCCATATTATTCTCTGAAGCTTTTTTTAGTAGCTTTTTACCGTTAGAAATGTAGTCTAAATAAAATTGCTTTGATTTAATATCAGCTATTATAGCTTTTTCTTCTAATGTGTTTTCATTTTTAAAAAGAGATATAGGCGGACAAAAAAGTAATTTATAATTGAGCAATGATGATAATGAAGCCATAATATTCACATTGCGTTCATAATACTTTAAATCATTTTCTTGGAAAACTTTAGTTCTTTCAGAATTTAAAATCTTTTCATTATCATTATTTGAAGATAAGAATTTTCTTTTCAATGCCCCAATTATTACATAGATATAAGATTTATCCATTAGTCTATCGATTGATAGATTTGTATTATAAGGATTAAAGGTATCTCCGATAATCAATTCTTTGTCCAAATATTCATAGTAATACAAGTCAGTAAATAGCTGATACATAATGACCATATCTGGCTCTAAATCAATTAATTTTGTCATAAAGTTAGCTATTGAATGGAATGAGGTGTAGCCAGGAACACCTGCATTAATTACCTCAAAATTAATTTCTTGTTCACGCATTCTTTCATTTAATTTCATTTGCAAATAATGAGGCCATGAAGTGCCAATATCTTTTCCATAAACAAGAGAGCCTCCAATACAAATAATTCTATATGTATTATTTTGTTTTTTTATTGCTATTTCTGGTGACTTTAAACCAATGGAATTAATTTTATCTTGAAATGTCTGATGATTTAATTCCCAGTTTGGATTTAGTTTGTAGCCAGTAAAATAAGAGCTGATATACCTGCCTGGAAATCGTTTCAAAGCTTTAATATCATTGTCACTAAATGAAAAATATAACCTTAGGAAAAATTCAAGTAGAAGGATTCCTGAAAAAATAACGAAGAGAGTATAGTGAAAATATTTTTTTTTCATAAAATATCTAAAAAAGAAGAATAATTATTTTAGCCATTCCATTGAATTTATTTTATTATAAATTGCTTTTGCAAAAATATTATTTGCAAATGTGTTTGAGTGCGGGTCTTCAAAACTAACCCATAATTTTTTAGAATTAAAATTTTTTACTGAATGAAATAAATCTAAAAATTCTAAATTTAATTCGTTGGCAACTCCTTCTATATATTTACTTACAAAATCGTATTTATAATTTTCCAGGTTTCTTAAATCGGGAATATTTACAATTAATAATTTCATATTATAATTTTTGCACAATTGAGCCAAAAGTTTAATAGCAGCATTATTTTTTTTTAATTTAGCTGGGTCAGCATATTGGTTATGATAGTAATTATTAGTGAAGTCTGAATCAAATTTTGATTTTAGTTTTACATATTTATCAAAAAGAAAGCCATAGATGTAAAAGTTTGTCATCAAAAAATATTCAAACCTAGATAGTATTCTTGGAGTATCTTCTAAATCATTGATATAGAAACATAGGATGACAACTTCAGGTTTTAAATTGATTCCTATTTGTTTAAAAAGTTCTACTTCCATTATTGTATTGTAATTTCCACAGCCCATATTTATGGACTCGATATCAATATTTTTATATAATTTTTC
>CAYFIF010000166.1:0-4613 GCA_964343085.1 uncultured bacterium
TATACTATGAAATTTTTAATGGTAAAAAAATGGATTAATGCAAAAGAGTCATCTTTCGAGATATCACTTGTTGCCCTAGGTTTAAACGATAGATATAAATTCCACTAGGAACTTTCTGCCCATTAAAATCTTGACCATACCAATTGAATTCGTTTTTCCCCTTTTTAAAAAGCCCAATATGGATAGGAGCTACCATACTACCATTAAGATCAAAGATGACAAGAGCACCTGACATTTGAATATCGATATCTAGACTAATTGATGTCGACGGATTAAACGGGTTTGGATAGTTTTGATGTAGATCAATTTTACTTGGAACCAATTTATCAATGCTGAGAGCATTTAGAGATAGTCTCATACGATGAACGACCTCACGATTATCATCATTATACTCCAACTCCAACATACCATTTGAATAATAAATAATAGAATACCTTAGTTCTTGACTGCCAATCAGACCTATTGGTGTTACAAATCTTCTTAGAAAGAGTAGAGTGCCTGTTACTTTATCATAGGTTACATAGTGATACGCCCAAGAAATATCCTGATTATAAATAATTGACGAGCTAGACGTATATACCAGATAACCTTCTCGGTCTCCTCCCTCAAAAATATCTACTGTAATATTCTTATTCTCATAGTCTTCTTCGCTCTCATCGGTAGCAAAACTCTCCATACCAGACCACTCCCCAATGAACTCACTGAGCGAATAAGAAAAACCTATCGATGGTGTGAAAACTATAAAAACAACCAACAGTCTGTATTTATTTAGTATATGCATCATAAATAGTTAATGAAATGGATTAAATATAATAGCAAGAATTTTATGAAAATACAAATATAAGAAAACCGGGCAAGCTTAATTCAACCAGTCTAATTCTCTATTTAACTAAAAACATTTTTTTTGATTGAACCAATGAACCACTGATCAGCGTATATATATACATACCTGATTGGACCATTCGAGACTTTTCATCCTTACCATTCCAAATGAAATTGTAAAATCCAGGTTCAACAACATCATTCATTAACACTCTAACTACTTGCCCGGAAATATTGTATACTATCAACTTGGTTTTCTTTTTTTCAGGAACTATAAATCTGATAGTCGTAGATGGATTAAATGGATTCGGAAAATTCTGTTCTAAATGAAAATTCAATAAAATATTTTTATTGTTATCATCTAACGCCAGTGGCTGGTTGCATGTATTTTCATAAGCACCTATAACAGACCCAGTATTTGATGAAAATCTGCAAACGGAATCATCTGACAATCGATAGTCTTTATTTAGAGAATTGCAAAACATCGGATCCTGATCTATATTGCCTGAACCAAAACTCACACTAAGATTAGTGCTGACTGGAATCGAATTGATTCTATTTTCAATGTCTGAATAGCTTATAGAAAGATAGCTAGTACCTCCATCCTCTACCTTAAACATCTCACCTGTATTGTTCCATACTATGGAATTATTTAATTCAATTGAAGAGTTTTCCAATGATAAAAAGGAGCCTAATCCTGCTACGTTACCAGAAAAAGTAGCCTGGTTTATTTGTGTGCTTGTCTGGTGTAACTTTATAGCCCCCGCAAAGTCTGTACCATCATTGCTTTCAAAACCAGTCCATTCAATATTTGAAGATCCACCAGTCTGAAACAATCCACCACCTTCAATGAATGCATGATTTTCAATAAACCTAGAACCAAATATTTGAGCCTCGCTATCATCCAAATATAATCCCGCCCCCCAGTAGGCAAAATTTTGTTCTAAAACAAGATTCTCAAAAGTAGGACTCCCGCTAGTGCTATAAATACCACCTCCAAGATTCGCTCCATTTTCTTTAACACTTACTCTTATCAATTTAGAATTAGATTCCGAAAGATATATCCCACCTCCTATCTCAGCATTATTATCTTTAACAATAACATCTTCCAAAGTAGGAGAGCAGTTTTCAATAACCACACCTCCTCCATAGTGATTAGATCCACCTGAAAATGTAACTCCTCTAACAAAAACCAGATCATCCGAGCTACCTGAAAAAATTATACAACTGCCACCTATAGGAGGAGCAGAGATTATAGTCTCTTCTGCGATAGAAAAATCATTAAGCTCAAACGCACGAGATTCAAGAACAATAGACTTTCCTAAAAAATCTATTTCCTCATAAAAAGTTCCAGAAATGAGTCTGATTGTGTCTCCATCCACCGCACCATCGATAGCATACTGTATACTCGCAAAAGGATTCTCAATGCTACCATCTGTCCCATCATTGCCATCTACACCAACATACCAAACTGGACCTGTATTAATAGGACCACATCCTGAACCAAAACATCCTAACAAACCGTTGTTTTCACCAGCAGTTAAACATGGGGAATTCTCATGCAAATAAAAGTTGTTATTATTTGAATTACAAAAAAAAGGATCCTGATCTATATTGTAGTCTCCCCAAAACAGGTCCGCGTTATCATTGGTCTGGATCCCACTTTGACCGCCTTCAACACTGGTATAATCTATGTCTAAAGTTGGCTCATTACCAATATCTCTGAAATAGATTTGGTTACTGTTATTTCCAAATATTATTGAGTTTCTAATGCTTACCTCACAATTATCTCTAAGGTAAAGCCCGTCCCCATAAAGATTAGCTGAGTTATTTGAAAATGTCGAATTTTTAAATACGGGATATGAACTGCTTCGAACATAGACACCACCACCAGAGCTAGCGGTATTATTGGCAACAAGTAAAAAATTAAAAGTGGGGTCAGCATTGTTAATGTATATTCCTCCACCTAAACCCTCAGATATATTTCCAGTGACAAATAATTGTTCAGCAATCAGATTAGCATTATCTTTTAGTACTAAACCTCCGCCCGTGTTAGCTGCTGTATTATCGCTGACGTAGGTATTAACCATTAGCGCCTCAGAAAAAGATCTAATATAACACCCGCCTCCGTATTCTGAAATATTACTAAAAAAAGTGCACCCGTTAAACTGAGGACTTGAATCATCCCTAGCGTATAGCCCCCCTCCCACATCATCGGTAATATTATCGGAAATTGTAGTATTAAAAAATAAAGGTGAAGCATTATAGCAAAAAATACCACCGCCACCACCGCCATAGGATTCGTTATCGGTGATTATACAATTTGATATGGTAGGACTACTGCCTTCACAATATATTCCCCCTCCATATCTGTAAAAAGTTCCATTATCATCCGGGTCCTCATTATTACCAATACCGTTTTGGAGTGTGAAACCATCAAGAACTGAACCACTGGTCTCGCCATTTTTAAAGCTACAGACACTTCCACCTGTTTCTGCACCGCCTCCATCGATTATAGTGCTTCCAATGAGTAGCGAATCATTATCGATAATGTAACGAGATGTAACAACTATCTGCTTGCCAACAAAATCTATATTCTCATAATAAACACCCGGTGCAACGAGTATAGAGTCTCCATCACTAGAAGCATTAATAGCCTCCTGAATATATTCATAATCACCTGGAACATGGTACTGACTCCCGTAGGCAATTACCAAAAAAATAGTTACAATAGGAAATTTTTTATACATTTAATATAATAGAATTACAAGCCACAAAATTAATAAAATAAATTAAAAGGATTAGGCATTAATTCGAACGTAATTTTCACCCTTAATATTTTAGATATTATTTGGAAAATATGATTGCCGTTATCCCAAAAGAGGTTTTACCATCTGAAACTCGTGTTGCCGCTACACCGGCGACTGTTAAAGAATTAGCTAAATTTGGCATAAGCATAAATATTGAAAAAGATGCTGGTATGCGCTCTCACATTTCCAACGATGATTTCGAAAATGCGGGGGCAAAGATAATTGATAACTCTCTTGACCTGTATAAAAAAGCAGACATTGTATTAAAAGTTCAGAACCCAACGGTTGAGGAGATTTCATACTTTTCTTCTGGAATGATATCTGTCTCGCTCTTCCAGACAGCAAGAAGTATTAGCGAAGTCAAAGCAATGACAGATATTCATATTACTGGGTTTTCTATGCACCTTATACCAAGGACAACACTTGCACAGAAGATGGACGCCCTATCATCTCAAGCAAATATAGCAGGCTATAAAGCGGTTTTAATAGCCGCTAGCAGGCTAGGTAAGTATATGCCTCTATTGATGACAGCTGCTGGTACAATTCGTCCTTCAAAAATTCTTGTCCTTGGTGCTGGGGTCGCAGGGCTCCAGGCAATTGCGACTGCGAAAAGATTAGGTGCACAGGTCGAGGCATTCGATGTGCGACCTGTTGTTAAGGAGCAGGTGGAATCTCTTGGTGCAAAATTTATAGAAATTCAGTCAGATGATGATGGCGCTGGGGAGGGTGGATATGCAAAAGAAACTTCAGAAGAATATAAAAAGAAACAGCAAGAGCTTATACATAAACATATTTCTAAGTCAGATGCGGTAATAACTACAGCGCTTATCCCAGGAAAACCTGCCCCAATATTAATTACAGAAAATATGGTCAAGGATATGAAGTCTGGCTCAGTTATCATTGATTTGGCATCAGAGAACGGTGGGAACTGTGAGATCACTCAAAAAGATAAGATAGTTGACTACAATAAGGTCCTTATTG
>CAYFIF010000167.1:0-4608 GCA_964343085.1 uncultured bacterium
GTAAAATTCACATTTCAGAAAAGACAGCTAATTATTTAGAAGGTTCTGAAAAATTGATTTCTAGGGGTAAAATAGATCTCAAGAATAAAGGAAGCTGGAAGACTTTTTTTCTTGATATATAAATATTTTCCTTTTTTATACGTCTAAAACTTTTAAAAATGAATTCTGCCTTATACCAATACATTAATTATATTAAATCAGACTTTAAAAAAATTAATAAATCAAGGAAAGCTAAATTATTTGAATTATCCAGCTATCTGATTCACAAAAATAAAACAAGGGGACAAGCTAACCTTACCTTTATTTGTACCCACAATAGCAGGAGAAGTCATTTAGCCCAGATTTGGGCGGCTACTAGTGCAAGTTATTATGGGTTAAATAATATTTTCACCTATTCAGGCGGAACAATAGTTACTAGATTCAATGATAGGGTAATAAAAACATTAAAGAAAAATGGATTTGTGATAAACAACCCTGATGGTCATAACCCACATTATTTAGTTTCTTTTTCAGATCGTAATAGGCCTTTGGAATGTTTTTCAAAAAAATATGATTCTCCTTTCAATCCCAAAAAAAATTTTGCAGCAATAATGACCTGCTCTAATGCAGATAGTACTTGCCCTTATATACCTGAATCTGAAGAAAGAATACTAATACCCTATGATGATCCAAAAGTTTATGATGGAACTAAATCTGAGGAGGAGTTTTATCAAAAATCATGCAAGGAAATTGCAACTGAAATGCTGTTTTGCATGAAAATTGTGGATGAAAAAAAAATGTGTAAGAATCTTAATTGAGAAAAATATAAATATTTTTTAGTTTACCAGTCATCATCACCCCAATCATCATCGCTACTTTCCTCTTCAAGGTAATCAGCTTGTTCATCTAACCAAGATTGAAATCCGTCATCCTCGTGAATGGTTAAATATCCTTTCATTCTATAATGGCCCAGTCCACAAAGCTGAGCACATGCTATTTCCAGAGATTTACCTTCTCTCTGAGTACCTATCGTGGTTTTTAAAAAATCTTCTGATGTCATTGTAGCTTGAAAGTGGACGGGAATTACCATTCCAGGAATTGCATCTTGAGATACACGTAGCTCTGGTAATTTAAAATTATGTATTACATCTTTTGTGGTTAAATCAATTCTGATTTTTCTATTTACAGGAATATGTAGTTGGTTGATAGTAAAAAAATCATCAGAAGCATTATCACTACTACGATCCAGACCAATTGGGTTTTCTTGTTCATCGACTAATTCGGGTTTTGTATTTCCAAATTTACCGTCGGGACCTGGATAGTGTATATTCCACGCATATTGTTGAGCAACAACGCGTATGTGAACGGCCTCAGATGGATTAGGAACATCATTGACTCTACTAGCCCAGATTGGAAAAGCAAAACCAAATAATATTATAATTTCAATTACGGCTACCGCTGCTTCAAACAATGAGCTTATATGAGATTTAACGCCATGATAGTCAGCCACCTTGTTTTTTGAGGCTCTAAATTTTATTAAGCTTATTATAAAAAATATACCCCAGCCTACAAATAAAACTAGCATTAACCAATGAATCATTGCATTAATTTCATCAATCCCATCCCCTTGAACAGATAGATTAATGGGCAGGCCAAACTTATGAAGAATATCTATCAATTTGATTCCTCAAAATTTTTACCGTGATTATATTTTTTTGCTTTATTCCCGATTGAGTAAATCGCTCTAACTATCATGCTGAGAACGCCTCCAGTTATACCAAGCAAAGTAATGATCGCATAATTAATTCCCTCTGCTGCAGGTGCATCGGGATCGCCATAACAGGTTGAGCAAGCAAACAGACTACTATGTGTTATTGATATTGATATGATCAAAAGGAGGTAGATTGTTTTTTTTGAACAGTACAAAAACTAAATCTCCTTGAATTTCTTTCTTAGTGAGACAGAATAAGCTATCATAATAAGAGTTAATAAAAAGGAAGTTGCAGAGAGAAAATAGGAAACAGGAACTGAGTATGAAGGCATATTGAACTCATAATATCCATAATAACCTAAAACGATAATTGATATGAAAATAAAAAATTGATGGAAGGTTTTTAAAGAAATCATTTTCTAATATAACCCTGTACTATCAGTAACTGTTATTAGCGGAATAAACATCAGAATAAGGAAAAATATAAATGTAAGTATAAGCACCCAGATAATAGTCTGTTTTTCAGAAATTAGATGCATGAAATACCCCGCAACAAGACTGGCTTTAACAGAAGCAATCGCTAGAGCAAGCATAATCCCCTCAGCGGTAGATAGCTCAATGTAACTGACGGCGACAGTAATTACTGTTAATATGGCAAGAGCAAAAAATACATTAAGATATATCTTGATGTGCTCTTGAATATGTTGTTGATCGTTCTTACTCATAAAACTATAATAAATATAGGATTGGGAACAAAAATATCCATACCAAGTCTACAAAATGCCAGTAAAGTCCGGCAACTTCAACGCGATTTGTAAACTGCTCTGGGTTTGTTTCCCATAGTTTGTATCCAATAGGAAGCCACATATACCCCATCACAATTATTCCTCCAACTATGTGCAGTCCATGTAATCCAGTGAGGGTAAAATAAATACCCATGAAAGTGCTTGATGAAGGGAAAATACCATGATGAAACTTTCCAGTATACTCAAAATATTTTATAACCAAAAAAATAAAAGAGCACAATAGAGTCAGCCCCATATACAATTTATACTTTTCAAAATCTTTTAGTTTAAGAGATGCCCAGGCCATTATTACTGTTACACTTGAAGAGATTAGCACCAAGGTATTAATTGTTGCCATTGGAATACTTAGTTTATTTCCCCAATATTCAAAGTCTCCAGCTGGAGCTGCCATTCTTAAAAATACATATGCAGAAAAAAGACCTCCAAACAGCATTACCTCTGATGCTAAGAAAATCCATATTCCGAGTTTTGAATTTGTTAGTCCCGTATCGGGTCTTTCTTCAACTATATAGGGTATTGACGACACTACTATTCCTTAATCTTTTTGTGTTTGGGGTGAAAAATCATTTTTTGCTCCTGGAACACTGTATTCATATGGACCATTATATACTTCTACAGGACCTTCAAAGTTAATATGAGGTAAAGGTGGAGAAGGCGCGGACCATTCAATAGTAGTTGATGACCAGGGATTACGATCTACTTTTTCTCCGCTAATAAGTGACATAAAGAAATTTAATATAAAAGGAATTTGAGCTAGCCCAAGACAAAAAGCTGATATAGACATAAATTCATTCCAGTGTAGGACATCTGAGGCATGGGCATATTGAAGTCCACCATCGTACATACGTCTAGATACACCTGCTAGACCTTGTATAAACATTGGCATAAAAACACCATTCATAAAAATGAATGATGTCCAAAAATGGAGTTTTCCAAGAGTCTCACTCAGTTTTTTACCTGTTGCCTTTGGGAACCAATAGTATATACCTGCGAAGAGTGCAAACAAAGTTCCTGGAGCAACTACATAGTGGAAATGTCCAATAACGTAGTATGTATCGTGGAGGTGAATATCTGAAGCTCCTACACCCAGTGGCAAGCCAGTCAAACCTCCAATTCCAAACATAGGTAGAAATGATAATGCAAAAAGCATTGGTGTGTTGAAGCGTATTGACCCTCCCCAAAGAGATATGAAGAAAGATGTTAAAATCACCACAGAAGGTATAGATATGATCATTGTGGTAAACTGGAAGAAGGCACTCATAGTTGTCCCCATGCCAGTCAAAAACATGTGATGAGCCCAAACTACGAATGACATAAATCCTAGGAAAACCGCAGCATATATCAATGATTTATATCCCCAAATTGATTTTCTAGTATTATTTGCTAAGACTTCGGCAACAATACCCATTGCTGGTAAAATTAGAACGTACACCTCAGGGTGAGCTAGGAACCAGAAAAGATGCTGCCACAGAAGAGGAGAACCAGAGCCATAAACATCAACAACATTCCCCGCATAAACTAGACCACTAGGAAGAAAAAAACTAGTTCCAGCTACTCTATCCATTAGCTGTAAAACAGCTGCAGCCTCCAAGGGGGGGAATGCCAGTATCAGCAAGAAAGAGGTGACAAATTGATACCAGGTAAAAATAGGTAGTCTAAACCAAGACAATCCAGGTGCTCTAAGTTGGACTATAGTTACAATTATATTCATGGACCCTAGTAGGGAAGAAGTGATAAGAAATATCATACCAATTAGCCACATCGTCTGGCCTGATTCAAATATTGATAAGGGTGGATAGGAAGTCCAACCCGCACGAGCTGCACCCTCAGGTGTAAAAAAACTAGCAAACATGATTACACCACCGACAAAATATGACCAATAGCTAGCAGCATTTAATTTTGGAAAAGCCATATCAGGTGCACCAATCTGAAGCGGGACTAAGTAATTCCCGAATGCACCAACAGCAAGAGGCACAACACCCAAAAATATCATTATTGTACCATGCATGGCGCCCAATGAATTATATATCTCAGGAAGAAGAATACCTCCATCTCCAAGAAACCTACCAACTATAGGCACTGGGGTCTCTGGGTAGGCTAATTGCCATCTCA
>CAYFIF010000168.1:0-4569 GCA_964343085.1 uncultured bacterium
ACATTTTTTGTAAATCCTTTAATGATATAATTACTGGTATGAACCCAAATTAATAATTTAGTATTTTCATCAATTGCGTTCTCATAATCATATATATAAGTTCTATTGGTTGTACCGACCTCTTTTAGAATAGCACCACTTTTATCTATTATATCTGGAATACGAAAAGAGCCCCCTATTTCTACTAATTGGCCTCTTGAGCAAATTACATTACCTTTACTAGCAATCGTATTTAAAACTAAAAAAACAGCCGCTGCGTTATTATTCACCATCAAAGAAGATTCCGTATCGCACAAAGCGCTTAGATGATCTCGTATATGAACCTGCCTATCATCCCTTAATCCAGATTGAATATCATACTCAAGATTAACATATCCTTCAAGTTTTGAAGCGAGGTTTTTAAGCTTTTCTGCATCAAAAGGAGCCCTTCCAAAACCTGTATGAAGAACAATACCCGTACCATTAATAATATTAATTAAACTCGAAGAAGATTGTTTATTTACATCTGATATTATTCTATCAATAAATTCATTTTTTGATAAATTAATTTTTCCATCTTTTATCTTTGACCGATATGAAGATATTATATTATTGATTATTTTCTTTAAAAAACTTTCATGCAAATTAACTTTGTTATCAAGTTTTTTTAAAACTTGACTAACTGATGGGATATCTTGCATTTTTAGATTCATTAAAAATTTATACTTGTAGTTATAATCTATTATAATCTAACAAATAAAAAATGATTAAAGGCTTAAAAATGGAAATATATTTTTCCCAATTTGAAATATGGAATAAATCTTGGGAGATGCTCTTTTTTAGTTTTGGGAGAAAATATTAATAGCACCTAACGCTTTTCTTCAATTCTAGCTGCTTTGCTACCAGTAACCTTTTTTAAATAATTTAATTTCGCTCTTCTTACTTTTCCTCTTCTTTTAACCTTAATTGATTTAATCATTGGTGAATGAAGTGGGAAAATACGCTCAACTCCAATACCTCCAGAAATTTTTCTTAATGTAAAGGTTGCATCTAAACCTTTTCCACCTCTTCTACCTATGACAGTACCTTCAAAAAGTTGTAACCTTTCCTTGTTACCTTCTTTAACCTTTACATTAATCGCAAGTGTATCACCTGAATTAAACTCTGGTATATCTTGGCGTAAAAACTCTTTTGTTGTTTCATATATCTTATTCATAATTCAATCCTGATAATTTAATTTATTTCTATATAATTCCCACAAATCAGTACGTTTTTTTTTAGTTATAGTTTGCCTTTTTTTTAATCTCCATTTTAAGATATTATTATGGTTACCACTTAAGAGAATATCAGGGACATTTAATCCTTTAATATTACGAGGATGCGTATAGTGTGGATGGTCTAATAAACCATAAGAAAAGGAGTCAGTTTCGGCTGATTCTGGCGATTTTAAGGCTCCCGGCATCAACCTTACTATACTATCAATCATAACCATTGCAGGTATTTCTCCTGATGTCATCACAAAATCACCTATTGAATATTCATTAGTAACATATTTATCAACAACTCTTTGATCTATTCCCTTGTAATGACCGCAAATTATTATAGATTTTGTAGATCGACTTAATTTTAGTGCTGATTTTTGATTCCACATTTCTCCAGATGGATTCGGATATATGACTTTAAGATCATTTGGTCCTCCTATCAGATTAGTTGCATAATCAATTGCATCAAAAAGAGGCTCCGACATCAAAATCATACCTTTACCACCACCATAAGGCTTATCATCAATTTGCTTGTAATTTCCTATACCAAAATCGCGGAGATCAATAATTTGATAAGAAACCGCTTTTCTATCTCTAGCTTTTTTTAAAATAGTATTTTCAATATAACTATTGATAAAATCAGGTATGGTGGTGATGACTGCTATCTGGTTCAATCTAGTAATCCATCCATTGTTGTTATGATAATTAACCTATTCTTAAAATCGACTTCGTTAATTACCTCCGGTATTATTGGAATAAGGATTTCCTTGTTTTGATGTTGTATAACATACGCATCACTGGCAGGCAACCAAATTACATCACTTAAAATACCTACATAGTCTTCATCATTAGTAATGACCTCAAAACCAATAAGATCTTTACTAATTAAGGCAATTCTATCATCATCTGATAAAACATATACCGTATTTCCAATAATTTCTTTTGCTTCATCTGAATTATCAATGCCAACAAACTTAAACCTTCTTTTCTTTCCAATCCCTTTAATAATTTCAAGATGGATAGATTTAGTTGATTCTGGAGACTTACCTAGTTTTAATCTTCCATTTTCAACATACTCATCAAAATATCTTGACAAAGGTTTAAGACGCACATCTCCTTCATAACCAGAGGTATTTGTTATAGTAGCAATAGGATGAATCTTGGGTTTCATTATTAATCAATAACATCCAATCTGGCTCGTTTACCACCTTCTTTTGCATTAATAGCAAATATAAGGGTTCTCAGAGCAGAAATATTTCTGCCATGCTTACCAATTACCTTACCGTAATCACCTTCGCCAACAGTTAGCTCATAAATAAGACGTTGTTCTGTTTCAACAATGCTTACTTGTACTTCATCTGGTTTATCTACCAATAACTTAATTGCTGTCTCAATGAACTCTTTCATTTCGTCTCCTTTTTGTTATTTATCTATTTCTTTGTTTCACTTTATTATTCTTCTTCTTGCGCTTTCAAATCAGACTCAGTTGAACTTTCAGGCTTATTATTCTCTGCTTTATTATCTTCAACTAACTTACTTTCATCATTAGAAGTTTCATCTTCAATATCTTTTTTTTGCTTTTCAGTTAGTTTAGATTCCACTTTTTGTTCTTGTTTTTGTTTTCTGGCTTTTTGCACTTCCTCATTCTTAAGAGCCCATTTTTTCATTTCTTTATCTACGTCACTATCACTCATACCTTGTTTAATCAAATGCCATTTATGAGCTAATCCCGCACGACGAATAAGCTTTTGTGCAGCATCAGTGGGCATCGCTCCCTCACCTAACCAATGCAATATCCTATCACTTTTAAGATCATATGAATGATCAATATCAATAGGATTATACCAACCAAGTTGTTCAATAGCGGCACCATCTCGCCTTTTCCTAGAATCCATCACAACGATTCTGTAAAACGGCCTATTTCTCCTACCTACACGTTTCAATCTAATTTTCGTCGCCAAGTTTAACTCCTTCTAATTAAAATTTTTTGTCATACCAAATATCGGTAAAATATTCTTTTTATTACTACTAAATTTTTTAATCATTTTTTTCATATTCATAAAATTTTTAATTAAAAGATTGATTTCTTGGACAGATCTCCCACTGCCTTTTGCAATCCGTAGTCTTCTGCTTCCATCAATGAGATGAGGGTTAGATCTTTCATAAGGCGTCATAGAATCTATTATTGATTCTGTTAAAGCAATTTCAGAATCGTTTATTTTAATATTTTTCCTACTGAAACCGGGTAAAAACCTAAATATTTCTTTAAAAATTCCTGAATTTTTTAATTGTTTTATGTTTGTTTTAAAATCATTTAAATCAAATTTATTATTCATTAGCTTTTTTTGAAAAACTAATGAATCTTCTTCTTTAATAATATCTTGTGCTTTACCAACTAACGAAAATATATCACCAAAACCTAAAAGACGATTAGCAAGTTTTTCAGAATCAAATACCTCTAAGCCATCGAGCTTTTCTGAAATTCCTAAAAATTTTATCGGTTTACCGATAGTTTCTTTAATTGATAGTGCAACTCCGCCTCTAGAATCACCATCCATCTTGGTCAAAATTACACCAGTAAGAGCTAATTTATCATTAAAAATCTTAGCGGAATTTATGGCATCCTGGCCAGACATACCATCTACTATAAAAAGCAGTTCAGAAATATCGATACTTTTTGAAATATCTTTGATTTCATCCATCATAGGCTGCTCTATTTGTGTACGCCCTGCTGTATCTATAATTACGATATCTATCTTGTTTGTTATCGAAAAGTTTACTGCATTTTTTATTACTGATTTTGGACTAAGATTTCTATCATAATAAACATCTATTTCTATTTGTTTTCCTATTTTAATTAATTGTTCTATAGCTGCAGGACGATAATTATCAGCTCCAACAAGTAATACAGATTTTTCCCCTCCAAAAAATTTGGCTAATTTACCTGCGGTTGTAGTTTTTCCTGAGCCTTGCAATCCAGCTAAAAGGATTATTGAAGGGCTTTTTTTTAAATCTAATTCCTTTTTTCCTTCACCTAGAAGTGTAATTATTTCTTGATGAATTATTTTAATAAAATATTCTCCAGGTTTTATAGATTTAGATAATTTTAAACCTATCGCTTTCTCTTTTACACGATTTACAAAAGTTTTAACAACTTGAAAATTTACATCTGCATCCAACATTGCAATTCTTATATCTCTAGCAGCGTCTGAGATATTTGAATCATTAATCTTGCCTAGACCTCTGAGCTTATGAAATATCTTTCTGTAACTATCAGTAATTTGATTAAACATTTTTAATATCAGCTATTTTAATAGACAATTTTAAA
>CAYFIF010000169.1:0-4546 GCA_964343085.1 uncultured bacterium
ATTTGTAGTACAGCCACTGCAAAATGCATTTACAAGTATTGGGTCAAGACCTTTAGAGGTAGCCGCAACACTAAGGGCGTCTCCATTAGACAGATTTTTCAGTGTCGCTGTTCCAATGGCAAGAAATGGATTTCTCTCTGCATCTGTGCTAGGTTTTGCTCATACAATAGGAGAATTTGGTGTGGTTCTGATGATCGGTGGTAATATACCAGGAGAAACCAGGGTATTGTCTATATCAATCTACGACCATGTTGAAATGTTAGCGTATGATAGCGCCCACTTATTATCTAAGATTCTATTAATTTTTTCTTTTGTACTACTTGTTTCTGTTTACAGCTTAAACAGACATTTTTCTATTATCAAAGGGAAGTGATTAACTAAATGAGGATTAAAGTGTTAGTTGAAAAAGATGGCTTTAATTTAAATATAGATATAGATATACCAGATAATGGCGTAACTATGGTTTATGGTCCATCTGGCGCTGGAAAGACGACTCTACTAAGATCAATCGCTGGCCTAGAGAAAAATATAGATGGTCTAATAAAAGTTGGAGACAGCGTTTGGCAGGATGATAATATTTGTTTACCTGTTCACAGCCGATCCCTTGGCTTTGTGTTTCAGGACCCTAGCCTTTTCCCTCATTTAAGTGTTAAAGATAATATTGAATATGGTTTAAAACGTGCTCCTGGATTAGAAAATAATAACTTAATGGATAGGTCTATTGAGCTGTTAAATATTGGATCATTGCTTGGTAGAATGCCTGAACAATTATCTGGAGGTGAGAAGCAGCGAATTGCGATAGCCCGCGCAATCTCTTGTAGCCCTAAAATTCTTTTAATGGACGAGCCACTTTCTTCGTTAGATAGTTCTCATAAAAAAGAGATTATGCCTTATCTAGAGTCATTAAATGATAACCTTGAAATTCCAATTGTATATGTTAGTCACTCATCGGATGAGGTAATCAGGCTGTCAGACTATCTAATTTATTTAGATAGAGGACTGGTAATAGACCAGGGTTCAATCTCTGAGATGCTTTCAAACCCAGAGTTACCATTTTCTCAAGGAGATAACGCAAAATCACTTATTAAAGGAAGTGTAAAACAACATGATGAAAAATTTAATCTAACCTATATAGAATTTTCTGGCGGTATTATTTCCGTAGCAAGCGAGTCCTTATCTATTGGTCAGTCTGTGAGATTATCTGTTGGTGCACGTGATGTGAGTATAACAAGGGATCATCAATCGGACACGAGTATATTAAATATTTTCCCCGCTAGAATTGAAAAGATTGTTTCAGATGGAAACGCACAAGTGATGGTTAGATGTAGAATAGGTCAGGGGCTTTTATTATCTAGAATCACAAGGAAATCTGCCCATTTACTTAATCTTATAGAGGGTGATAATGTGTTTGCGCAAATAAAATCTGTGGCTCTGCTGTAATGAAAAAAATTGATGTTATTATAGTAGGTGCGGGAATGTCTGGATTATCGTGTGCGCTTATGTGTCACCAGAATGGGCTAACATATAAAATAATTGAAAAATCAAATCGCATAGGAGGTAGAGTCGGATCCATCAGCGAGAATGGTTACATCTTTGACATCGGCTTTCAGGTTTACAATACAGGATACGAGATAGCTAATTCAATATTAGACACTGATGAATTAGACCTCTATAAATTCAAACCAGGAGCAGCAATCCATGATGGAAACAATTTTAAAATCATATCTGATCCTCTGAGAGATTTTTCAAAAATAGTTTCGACTATTAGGTCTCAATTATTAAACATAAGTGATAAAGCAAAAATATTTTCATTAAAGATGGCTCTGTCTAAATATTCAATAAGTAAAGATCAATCCAAGGACAAATCCACAATTGATTTTTTAAAAGAATATGGTTTCTCTAACAGTGCTATAAATAATTTTTTTAAGCCTTTTTTTTCTGGTATCTTTTTAGAAAAAGATCTTGACACATCCAGTAAATTTTTCAAATTTGTTTTTTCTAAATTTAGCGCTGGATATGCGGCGGTTCCATATCAGGGTATGCAGGCTATTCCAGACCAGATTTACAATAAGTTAGACCCTGATTCAATAATATTTAACCGTGAATTAGTTCAGGTGAAAGAAAATAATTCTCTGAGGTTAGACGACGACACTATCCTAGAAGCTGTAAAAGTTGTTTTTACAGGAGACAGTTATAAAATTGTAGTCAAAAATCATTCGATCGATTATAATAGTTCGACAACAATTTATTTTTCATCTGAAATTGCACCACAAATGGGGAGCTATATTCACCTTTTTCCAAATGATGAATTAATAAATAATATTTCAATTTTAACTTCAATATGTAAAAATTATAGTTCAAAACCCCATCATCTCTACTCGGTAACAGTTTTAAATAATGAGCCTGATCATTCTAAGTTAATATCAAATATAAAGCGTGGTTTAATAAAATATTATGGAGGAAAAGAGTCTGATTATAATTTTCTTAAAAAATTTAATTTAAAAAAAGCAACCACCAAACAAGGAGTAGGTTTTTTTGATAATAAAAATTTTATTTCTGGTGATTATAGATTTGCTGGTGATCAATATACAAATGGCAGTATAGAGGGTGCGGTTGAGTCAGGTATAATCACTGCAAAAGAAATTTTAAATGTTAATCTTTGATATCTATATTTTATAATTATTAATAACAGTTATATAACCGGGAAGATAAAAAAATGTTTCAAACAAAAATTGTAAGAAAAATATTAATAGCTTATGTGTTTGTTTTATTATTCCAGGGAATCTCTCTATCGCACGAAGATATATTGCACTATGGAGATGTTAAAATTATTGTGCCAAATCCGTATACTGAGGGCACTAACCCTGCTTTTCCTGATCAAAAAGGATATGTAGCAGGTACAAATGTTTATGATGATACTGGTAAATACCAGAGGTTTGATTTCTACAGTTCAAATTACGTAATTGGGGCTGTGGTATATTTTGGGTACAAAGAGATTGATACCTCAGGTATCGCAGATACAATTAATATTGTTCTTAGAGACATGAGTAACAATTCTTTGAACGGTGTGTATGGTCCCGGTGAGGAAATCTTAGCCTCCTCAACTGTTACACTAGATCAGATGGATACGACAGGTGCAGGCAACTATATTCTTTTTGATACACCTGTTCAAATGGGTGGGGATGATTTTTTTGCGGATTCATTTTTTATAGGTATTGAGTGGCAGCTGACAGATCATTTGGACACTTTTGCACTTTTTAGCGATTCAACAGGTGGTGGCCTGGGCGATGGTGCAAACCGAGCCTGGGAAAAGTTTAATGATGAAAGCTATAATGATTTTGGATGTGTGGTAAATCCTTCCTACTGTTGGGACTATGACATCGATCTATGGATAGGTGCGGTTCATACGGATGAACTATTTTCCAAAGAGCCACAAGTATTGTACCCTGGTTCCATAAAATTAAACTCTGTCTATCCCAACCCATTTAATCCAAGTACAACTATTTCATTTGAAATAGATAGAAGCGAAGATTTAGAAATTTCCATATATGATTTAATGGGCAAAAGAGTTAGAGATCTATCAAAAGCTAATTTCAATGCTGGGAATCATTATATTAAGTGGAATGGCAAATCAAATGATTTTAGGTTCTTGACATCAGGAACCTATATCGTCGAGATTAGGTCAGAGAAATTTAGTTTAACAAAAAAAATTATTTTACTTAAATAATATAGATTATGTTTAAAGCAATAGTTATAGGTGGTACTGGCGCTACTGGGCATCAACTTATCAAACAATTAATAGAAAATGACAATTGCGAAAAGATAACCTCGATTGGTAGAAAACCAGTCTTAAACGGACAGGAGCATAATAAATTATCGGATATCGTGTTAGACTCACTTTTTGACCTTTCTTCTACCAAAGACTACTGGCAGGGTAATGATTGCTTTTTTAATTGTATTGGAACCACTAGGCGGCTCGCAGGAGGTCCTCAAGAATTTATTAATATTGAGGCAGGTATTTCAAAAGAAGCGGCCAAAATGGCGTCAAAGGCAAATATTGCACATGCCTCGTTAATATCTGCTGCCGGTGCAAATCACAAGAGGTGGGCAGTTGAATGGATTCATCCGCTTCTTTATATAAAGACCATGGGGCAAAAAGAGCAGACAATAGTATCTGACTTTCATTTTAAATATGTTTCTATTTTTAAACCGGGAATGTTAGTTAGGCTTCAAGATAAAGAACCATGGTTTGAAAAAATATTTAAGAAAACAGGTTTTGGACTAAGAGTTGATAGCTTAGCCTCTGCGATGATAAAAGATGCAGAAAAAGTTGCCAATGGTTTAGTTAGCGAAGAACTTAAGTATTTCATCGGTAACAACGATATTATATCTTCTAAAAGCAATTAATCAAAATTTTATTTTTATTTTAGGACTAGTTAATAAATAATATTGTCCTTCTATAAAATGGCTCATAAATTTCTTGGTAGATATCCGATTAGTTATTTTTGGGGCTGTAGCTCAGTTGGGAGAGCGCTACAATGGCATT
>CAYFIF010000170.1:0-4529 GCA_964343085.1 uncultured bacterium
TAAATATTTAATAAAAAGGAAGATAAAATGAAAATGTCATTTACATTTTTTTTTGCAATATTATTGAATTCAATATTTGGCCAGTGTGAGGATAATGAATATTCAACAATTGGTGTATTAGATGATATAAATGAAGAAATCTATAATGATGATGAATCGGTCAATGCATATAGCATTTACTCATGGACATCTGATAATATAAATAGAATCCTTTCTGGGAATGGTATCCCTAACCATGAAGTCGGGACCTTTCCTAATCCAAACAATCCCAATACTATAAGCGAGCAAAATGTAAATGAAACTTTTACTCTTTGCCCGATAATAGTATCAGAGAATGGTGAGCCCGTAGGTGGGCCAGCTAGAGCTATCGCTTATGCAATCAATAGTGTCAAATTTGATCCTGCTACAGCAGGAAGATGTAATGATGAAGGAGAATGCAGTCTTGCTCAAGGACAAGGAAATTGGAATATCGAAGCTCTTGGTCATGAAACGTTTGATTTTGGAGACGATATGAATCATGCTCATGTACAACCTACAGGCGAATATCATTATCATGGAATCCCTGAGCTTCTAATTGACTTTTTAGGAGATGAGCAAGGCATGATTCTTGTTGGCTGGGCTTCTGATGGTTTTCCTGTATACGCAAGATATGGTTACTCGGATCCAAACGATTCTACAAGTGAACTTGTTTCTTTACAACCTAGTTGGAAATTGAAGGAGACTCCTGATGAAGGTCGTCCAGACACCTTAACAGTCTTAGGAGGCGGTCCGGGTCAAACATATCCAAATATTCCTATTCCAATGGGAGCTTTTACTCAAGATTTTGAATATGAAGAAAACCATGGAGATTTAGATGAATGTAATGGTAGAATAGGTGTAACCCCTGAATTTCCTGATGGTATATACTATTATATGGTTACGGATGGATTTCCATATTTCACCAGGTGCTTAAAAGGTGATTTTGATAATACCGGCGGCGGTGGAGGTGGCCCTGATTGTGAAGATGTCCCACCAGGGAATCCGTGTTGTGGAGATGGTATTTGTGGAGGCCCAGAGACAGAAGAAAACTGTCCAGGAGACTGTGCTGCAGGAAACACTGGTCCTTCGCTTATAAATTTTTCTATTTATGCAGACACAATAAATACAGCTGAAGAATCTGTTAGTATTGGTTACATTATAGAAGCTGAAGATAGTGATAGTTATTTATCTAACTTTAGCTTACGATTAATTATCAATGGTGGTCCTATGAATGGAGGTGAGATGTTAGAAAGTTCTGGTGATTTTGATACTGGCTTGATGTCGTCATTGATTATAGGAGTCATAGAAATACCTACTGGTACAACCGAAGGCCATTGGAACATAAGAATTGTTTTAGAAGATGACCTTGGTGCGATTACAAATCTTGGTCCAAATGATTTAGAAAATCAAAATTTTCAAAATTATATATATGTTAATAATGCTATTCTTGGATCAAATTATGAAAATGTACCAAAACAATACTTATTACATCAAAATTATCCAAATCCATTTAACCCGATAACAACATTAAAATATGCCTTACCTGAAGCCGCATTTGTCAAAATAACAGTTTTTGATATGTCTGGTAATACTGTTAAAACGTTAGTAAATGAGAGGAAAAGTTCTGGTTTTAAATCTATTCAATGGAATGCTACTAATAATCAAGGTCAACCTGTATCAGGAGGCGTTTACTTTTTTACTATTCAATCAGGTAATTTTGTTGAAACTAAAAAGATGATATTACTTAAATAATTCTCTTTCAGAACATTAAGCCCTACATTCGTGGGATTTTTATAGGGTGGAGAGTAGAATTATTCTAGGATTATTATCATTATAATGAATGATTTCAAAAACATTGGCGGTTTTAGATCAATTTGGTATGCAATCAAAATAGGTCGTGATGTGGGCTATTTGAAAATGTTGAAAACTCTAATTTCAAAAAACACTTGTAAAACCTGCGCGCTAGGAATGGGTGGCCAAAATGGAGGAATGTTGAATGAACAAGGCCATTGGCCAGAGATTTGTAAAAAATCTATACAAGCGATGGCAGCAGATATGCAAAAGGCTATCCACCCAGAATTTTTTAAAACATATTCTATAAATGAACTAAAAAAGTTTTCTTCCAGAGATCTTGAAAAATCTGGGCGTCTAACTTTTCCCTTATTATTGAAGAATAATAGTAATCATTATATGCCAATAAGTTGGCAGAAAGCTTATGATTACATTGAAGGGAAACTAAAAAAAACGAATCCAGACAGGTCTTTTTTTTATTTTAGTGGTCGTTCATCAAATGAAGCAGGATTCCTTCTACAACTATTTGCTAGGATATTCGGCACGAATCATATAAATAATTGTTCTTACTATTGTCATCAAGCAAGTGGTGTCGGCTTAAATAAATCATTGGGGACTGGCACATCTACAATTGAGTTGGAAGATTTAGATTACTGTGATTTGTTTTTTCTAATAGGTGCAAATCCTAGTTCAAATCATCCAAGGTTACTTACCAAATTAAAAAATATAAGAAATCGAGGCGGTAAAGTAATAGTAATTAATCCAGTAATTGAAAAAGGTTTAGTTGAGTTTAGTATCCCATCAGATCCAAAAAGTTTATTCTTTGGTTCAAAGATAGCATCAGAATATATCCAGGTCAAACCAGGTGGGGATTTGGCATTATTTAGTGGATTGGCAAAATACATTATAATGAAGGACAATATGGATTCTGAATTTATAAAAAATGCTACCGAAGGTTTTGATGCTTTTAGTACATCTATTCAAAAATTAAGTTGGGAAGATATAGAAATTAGTTCAGGTATAAAAAAAGAAAAGATTGAAAAGATCGGAGAATATTATGCTAGATCAAAGAATACGATTTTTTCTTGGTGCATGGGCATTACACATCATCCCCACGGTACTGCAACTGTTCAACAAATTGTAAACCTAGCGTTGATTAGGGGTATGGTTGGGAAAAAATATGCTGGGTTACTTCCTATCCGGGGACATTCTAATGTACAAGGAATTGGTTCAATGGGTGTAACTCCCAAATTAAAAGAAGAGATATTTGATCGTTTACTTGAACTAGGATTATCCCTCCCAAGTACAAAAGGGTTAGATACATTGGCTTGTATCAAAGCAGCTGAGAAAGATGAAATGGATTTTTCTTTTTGCCTTGGGGGAAACCTTTATGGTTCTAATCCGGATTCAAATTTAGCTAGCAAATCTTTATCAAAAATCGAAACAATTGTTTATGTTAGCACAAGTTTGAACACAGGACATATTTGGGGAACGGGAAAGAGCACTATTATTCTTCCTGTGCTTACTCGGGATGAAGAATATCAGAGCACAACACAAGAGTCAATGTTTAATTTTGTAAGATTAAGTAATGGCGGGATAAAAAGGCATAAAAATTTACGCTCAGAAGTAGAAGTTATAGGTGAAATTGGGAGTAGAGTTTTGGGGAACGACAAACTATTTAACTGGAGCAATTTAAAAAATCATGAAAGTATAAGGGGTTTAATATCTAACATCATTCCGGGATATGAGTCTATCGGTAAGATAGGGAAAACAAAGAAGGAATTTCATATTGCTGGTAGAATACTGCATTCTACAATTTTTCCCACAGATACAGGGAAAGCAAAATTCTTTTATCAGATTATTCCCGAGTTTGTTCAATTAAAAACCAATGAGTTTCAGTTGATAAGTGTACGTTCCGAAGGGCAATTCAATACAGTTGTCTATGAAGAAGAAGATCTGTATCGTGGACAAAAACAGCGGAATGTAATATTAATGAATAGAAGTGATATGAAAAAATTAAATTTTGATGAAAATGAAAATGTTGTTATAAAAAATGAAGTAGGAAAGATAGAAAATATATTGGTAAAACCTTTTAAGGTAAAAGAGGGTGCAGTTCTTATGTATTACCCTGAGGTCAATTCTTTAATCAGTCAAAGAGTAGACCCACTATCAAAAACTCCAGGTTTTAAATCTATGATAGTATCTGTTAATAAATCTTCTTAATAATCAAATGAATTTCATGGCATTCATTGCTGCTCTTGATCCCTCATTGAGTGCCCTAGTATGACTCATGTATCCACTGAGTTCAGAGTGGCCAAACTGTATGCGCCCAAAGCCTTTCCTTACTATATCTCTGGGTGCTTCATTGCCATCTTTACCAAAATGAAAACCAGGTTGCGGTGAGATGTAAGCATGCCCCCAGCGATTTAATATGATGCCTGCGATATCACGGTCTGCATCAAAACCAGCATCTGAGAACATTGCTGTCATTTGTTTTACTATTTCTTGCTCATATTCAGCATAAGTTTTATTCAAAAGCTCAAGACGACCTAATGGACCTTGCTCCTTAATAGAATAACCTGGCTTATGAAAGGGTACATAAAATGTTAAAGCAATTGGTTTTTCTGGATCGTAGGGTTGGGTGTACTCACCCGTGATCATAGGTCTCCGTATGGAGAAGAAATTTCCAAACCCTTCAAACATGCGTCCGGATGAAATGC
>CAYFIF010000171.1:0-4487 GCA_964343085.1 uncultured bacterium
TAGAATCATAACGACTCCAGAGAGTAGCACGACAAATTTATTTTTTAATTTCTGATCAGAAAATAGATCAAGCTTATAACGGTT
Organism: uncultured bacterium; assembly: GCA_964343085.1. GTDB lineage: Bacteria > Fidelibacterota > Marinisomatia > Marinisomatales > UBA1611 > CAZLPW01. The sequence continues at coordinate 85 of CAYFIF010000171.1, forward strand.
TAGCATTATTTAACTCCATTTATTTATTAAAAACACACACATTATTAGTATCTCTTTTAAGAGTTACTAATAGATTCTGCCGTAGGGGCAGACCGCTAATTTAAGAAAATTGAAATTAATTTCAACAATTAATAAATATTAATTTTTTTTAACTAAACCGTAGTTTATAGAGCAATCGTGAGGGTGATTTTTTGAGGATTTCCAAGCGGGCCCATATTCACGTAGCTATAGTCAATTAAATAACTAATCTTTGATATATTTACTTTAACACCTAGTCCGAAAGAAAAATCTATAATACTATCTCGCTGATATAGGCGTTCGACACCTGTTCTTAGAAACAAAAAGTTTTTAAAAGAAAATTCAGAGCCTATGTTGATGCTCTCGGTGTTATCATTTGGGTGAAGCGCGTCTGCTGCAATCAACAGACTGGATTTATTTGGCAATAATTTTTGATATGCCAGACCAAAACGGAATAATAATGGTAAATCAAACTGGTCAGTAGAAAAGTTTGCATTTATGTTAATCGGATCTGATTCAAGGCCTGGATCGACCTCTGTCTGTAGTAGCAGATCTCTCCCTGACATCTGCATTTTTGTACCATAATTAGAGATGCTCATTCCCATTTTAAGTCCAGGAATCTGTGTGAAATACATTGTCCCAAGATCAAGTGCAAAGCCGGTTGCTTTAGAATTATAGATTGTTTCTTGAATATATTTTGCTGATATACCGAAAGAAAATCTATCTGTAAGATTTCTAGAAAAAGATAGCTGCCCCATGATTGAACCAGCTCTAAACTTCTCTCCAGTACCTTCTGGGCTCCGGGTGGTTGTAACCTCCATCTCTCCCATGTGGAGAGCGCTGATTGCGGCTCCCAAACTTCCAAAAGGAGTTTTAAACAATCCGCCAACATATTCAAGGTCAACATCTAAAATCCAGTCTTGATGATCAAGCAATATTTCGTTTTTAGTTAGCCGGGAAAGCCCAGCAGGGTTCCAATAAAGCGCTGTTACATCATCTGCCACTGCAGAAAAAGCGCCTCCCATTCCAATCGCTCTTGAGCCTATACCGATCTTCAAAAACTGTGCAGCTGTTGTGCCGGTTTTGGAAACTGTTTGGGAAAACAAAACAGAAAAAATAAAGGTCAGGATGTATGCCAGTCTTAGTCTCATTTAATTACCGCGAATTTTCCCAGGTGAGGTTTAAAACTAAATTCAGAATCATTTAGTGATTCGACATGATAGTAGTATATGCCATAGGCAATATCTAAATTTTCTTTGGTAAGCATATCCCACTCATATGAACCATCGTCTGTGCTGGTTTCATGTACTAAGTCTGCTATCAATTCGCCTGATAAAGTAAATACTTTTATTCTGCAACTAGGTGGGAGATGGTTAAAGTGTATCGAGCGTGGACCTCTTCCATCTGCGTAGGGGTTTTGACCCTCCCAACTGGCTGCCACAATATAAGGGTTTGGTACTACTTTTATTTTGTCAGAGACATAGTTCAATTCATCTTTGTCAAAAGAAATTCCTTTGGAAACAAATTCATAAACATCTGCACTGGAAAATGGTTTAGTTGTAAAAAGTTTAAGTGTGTCGCCAAGACTCGGCGAGTTTTGGTAGGGTATATTGTCTTGCCCTGGTGTAACATTCCATGTAACGATTGTTGTGTCTCCAATGTTTTCCAAAATTATTATCCGATCAGAATATGAAAAATGTCCTGGCATAGTAAACTGAACTTTCAAGGCATAGTCAGATCCGAATGGGGTACCAGTGAAACCAAAGTCTGTCCAACTGCCGAGTACAGTATCTATTACATTAAAATAGTCAAACTGACTTGGTTCGTAGTAGAAGTCACTATCAATAATTGAGTCAAGAACAACAGAATCTGGTAATCCAGTTGCCTTACTGTAGTAGTCCCAGGTTCGATCAATAACTGCAAATTGAATAGTATCGAGGGGTTTATCTAAATCAATAATTCGAAAATTAACCATTGAAGAGTCTATGGTGATTGTTTGTCCGTTTTCTCTAACAACATCAATCATCGAGGTTGTGTAAATTGCTGAGTCCGCGAACACTAGTCCGTAATTTCTTGGGAAAGAAACTCCTTTTGTTGCGATTCCGCCAAAAGAGAAAGGATTGAAAGTATAGGAATAGTTGTTATCTCTTTCAGGCGAAAAATTTGAAAGTTCTGGATTTTGTTTTACACTTGTCTGGTTATTTATGTCTAAGACCATACCATCAAACTGTCCAATATCGCTGTTAAAGTCTGATCTCCAATCTATTACAGTATCAAGGGCACTAGTGTTGGTTGTATTAACAACCATATAGTGGGTTGTGTTTGGTATTGCCTCATCAATATCTGTAATATCAATCATCGGTTCCCCAGGGTCTGCATTTTTATTGTTTTCGGTTTTTTCACCCAAATCAAACTGTCCATTTTTTTCAGTACCAAAGGGGTTGGTGTTATAGTCATAGTCATCACCACTTGGATCAGGATTTGTCAGATCATCGTAACCAACCTCATCATCATTACAGACCCCATCTGATCCACAGTCATTCCAATTATCTCCATTCTCATCTAAGGCACCAGGATTTGCATAATCATTGCAGCCGCCAGTACCATCTTCGAAATAGTCTGCACAGCCATCAATCCCAACGTCATGCATGTCCGCTGACCAGTCTCCGTCATCGTCGATGCCATTCATTCTGGTGTCTTTGAAAAAAATACGGTAGACATTAGCATCACGAATTTTTGAAGGGTCTAGACTGCGCACATCGATCGAACCTGTTCCAACGGGTGGATCAGAAATGGAGTAGACCTCTCTATCAACTGGCGCAGGTACATAACCTACTGAAGGGGCATCAGGAACAGTGGATATAACATTTTTAGCGGTGATAACATTACCTCCGCGATCCATTGTGACGAATTTTGAGGTTTCAGCTGGGAGAATTTCTTTTTCAATTGAACCATGATCGTAGGCTGTAACAGCATAAAAATAGCGGTGCCCATTTATTACGTTGGTGTCTGTCCAAGTGTGAACGAGCCCATTATTTTCTCCTAAATAAAATTGGACTCCATCCACATGGCCAGGATAAAATCCCTCGTACTCATTTACCACATCAAACTGTTTTATTGGGATATTAAACTTTTGGGTGCCAAAAGCATCAGTAATGACTCCTGCATCGGTAAATTTTGTATCAGTTGCTTTATAGATTTTATATCCTTCAAAATCTTCACCTGTAATACGGTCAACCGATGCCTCAGCTTTATCATCCCAGTACAGTGTAATATATCCGTCTCCTGCGTATGCCCACAGACTAGGCAAATCAGGGGCTTTAGCAAAATTATAGTTTTGGTTGTATATGGTTTGTACGGTCTGTTTGTTTCTGATTAGATCGGGGAGGTTATCACCAAAAAGTAGTGCAATAGAGAACCTTTCAGTTTGCTCTTTCTTAAGCGGGAAATATCCCGAGCTAAATAAAAAATCTGCATCGGTGTTAGAAATGGAATTATTAAAGTAGCCTGGCAACATTTCTTCCCAAAGTCTAGGGTCATCATCCATTTGGGGCCCGACACCAAAATTAAAATAATAGAAGCTTGATAGACCGATCTGGTCTGATTCATCAACATCTGTTTTATCTATGTTTGGCTCCCCTGGTAGCTCTGTACCTAGGCCAGAAGTAGGCAGCCCGTCACCTTCTCCTAGGTCACCGCTTCCTGGCATACCATCGATTCCTACATCATCTGTCGCTATATTCCAGTCACCATCATTATCTATACCATCCTCTCTGCTTTCATCAATCAACGGGTTTGTAGTTCCAATTCCACTAAAATAATCAATATACTTTAAGCCATCTCCTGTCAGACCATCAAAATAGAGATAAGTATCCTGGAAGACCCCGGGAGCAAATTCTATTGAGGCACCATTATTTTCATCAATCAGGCCATTCAGGTTATCATCGATAAGATTGCGAGGTATCTCATCAAGAGATTGGCCTGGCTGGAACGTATAATATTTATCAGAAACTTCGATAGTGATACCCTCTTCAGGCATAGCGATCAAGTCTCTTTCGTATGTCTGGTAATTAATAATTACCACTGTATCACCAATATCGTAACTTCTGCTTGCAAAAACATCTTCTGACATTGTCAGGCCTTGACCGAGGGTTCCATCTCCATCATTATCTATACCATCGTAAGGGTTACCGGGGCTTTCAAGAAAAGCATAACCGGCAAGACCTACCGGAGACCAGCCACTCGCGCCTATACCTCCGAGTCCTGTTTCTAAATCGGTTCCGTTATCGTATGAGAAGGCTATGTCATCAGTTTTTTCAAAATCTGCCCAGTCATCGCCGCTGTCTCCATCACCGCCGGTAATAGTACCAACAATATAACCAAAT
>CAYFIF010000172.1:0-4409 GCA_964343085.1 uncultured bacterium
GTCATTCCCAAGTAGTAGATCTGTGCCGATAATGGTCATCGCTCTAGTTGGTACTGGAATATTTGCCACAATAAAGCTGGGTTTTCCTCAAATAAAATATATAAGGCATGGTATAAATGTTACTCGAGGTATTTATGATAATCCAGAAGATGAAGGAGATTTAAACCATTTTCGGGCATTAACGACTGCGCTCTCAGCTACGGTTGGCATTGGGAATATTGCTGGTGTTGCAACTGCCATATATTACGGTGGCCCAGGCGCTCTATTCTGGATGTGGGTTACTGCATTTTTTGGAACAACATTAAAATATGCAGAATGTACACTGGCTTTGAAGTATAGGGAGATGGATGCAATGGGCTTAACCGCTGGGGGGCCTATGTATACCATCGAACATGGTCTTGGTAAAAACTGGAGATGGATGGCAGCTGCTTTTGCTTCGTTTGCGGTGATTTGTTCATTTGCAACTGGAAATGCGATACAGTCTTTTACTGTTTCTGATCAAATTTACTCTGAGGTTGAAAATATTATTGAAGAAACCTATACTGACTCAAATGGGAATGGTATATTTGATTCTGAACCTTTTCGCGATGCTAATGATGATGGAATAATTCAATATGGCGAGTATCAGGATATAAATAATAATGGTCAATTTGACTCTGAGCCTTTTGATGATAAGAATGAAAATGGAATAAGGGATGATAAAACTAACCATCCGCTTATTTTAAAACACCAGATTTCTGAAAATTATGGTGTATCAATTTTGCAAATTTTGACGGGCATATTAATGTCTATCATTGTTGGAATTGTGATTATAGGAGGTATAAAACGAATAGGAACAATAACAGGATTTTTGGCTCCTATAATGGCTATCATTTACATTATTTCTGCATCAATTATAATTATTTTTCATTTTGATGCCATTCCGGAAAGTCTTGGTATGATAATTTCAATGGCATTTAATCCCCCTGCTACTATAGCTGGAACTGGTGGTGGAATAATGCTTACTATTATATGGGGCATAAAGCGTGGCCTCTATTCAAATGAGGCAGGCCAGGGGTCAGCTGCAATTGCCCATTCAACTGCAAAAACCAATTATCCAATAAGAGAAGGCGCTGTAGCTATGTTGGGACCATACATAGATACTCTAATTATTTGCACAATGACAGGTTTAGTTATAATCTCAACTGGTGCATGGAAACATACGCAATTTTATGTAAATATTACTGCTCCCACTGTTGAGGCAGCTAAATTTGCAATCGAAAATAAAGTCTATAATGGCATGGAGCTCTACAATGCTAGTCTGTTAACCTCTTTTGCTTTTGATCAGGGCTTAAGTTTTATTTTTGGTTTTGGTGATAAAATAGTAACTATTTCAGTCTTATTATTTGCCATTTCAACTGCTATAGCATGGTCTTTCTATGGAAATCGTGCTGCTGTTTATCTATTTGGCGAAAAAGCGATCACGCCTTATTTGTGGATATATGTGTTTTTTGTTTTTATAGGCGGAATTGCAAAGCTTGAAGCTGTTTGGGATTTTGGTGATGCTGCCCTTGGAATTATGACTTTTCCAAACTTGATCTCAATTGTATTATTGACTGGCGTATTAAAAAGAATGACCAAGGATTACTTTTCAATTGAGCATGAAAACTTTAGAGATAGATAAATTTTTAGATGTGGCTCTAGAAGCTGCTCTAGCATCTAGTGATATCATAATGAATTCTCTCGATGCGCCCAAATTAAAAAATTATAAAGGACAGGCTGATTTAGTTACCAAGACAGATCATGATTCTGAAAGGGTAATAAAAACTATTATAAGTTCGAACTTTCCAAAGCACTCTATTTTGGCTGAAGAATCAGGGCAAAATATTAGTAATTCAGATTATTTATGGATAATTGACCCCCTTGATGGAACGACCAATTTTTACCATGGGTACCCCTCATTTTCTGTTTCAATAGCTTTATATCATCTAAATAAACCAGTCTTAGGAATAGTTTTGGAAATGCCAAATCTAAAAATGTATTCCGCAATAGTTGGTAAGGGGGCATTTTGTGAAGGGAAGCCTATTAAATGCTCCGAAACAGAGGTTTTAGATGAAAGTTTACTTATAACCGGCTTTGCATATAAACATGATGAGATTTGGGCTAAAAACATGGAATTATTTAAACATTTTACCAATGCTACCCACGGAGTACGGAGATTGGGAGCAGCCTCTGTAGATATATGTCACATTGCATCAGGGAAAGCAGATGGTTATTGGGAGTTTAGACTTAAACCCTGGGATACAGCCGCAGGCATAATTATTGCTAAGGAAGCTGGAGCCATAATAACTCAGGTTAACGGACAAAAATATAGTATTTATGATAACAATATATTGGTGGCGAATCCAAAAATATATGACCAAATGAAAAACTTAATAATTTCTTATTCCAATTGATCTAAAAATTGATTTTGGGACCACAGTCCCTCAACTGAATTAATTAAACCCGTTTTTTTATCAATTTGAATGTATTCCATCCTGTAAAATTCATATACGTAACCATCTTGACTTTTTTGACCTCTCCATATGTAATAAACCATTGAAGTGTTTTTTTTTGTTAAAATATCAATTATTTCTAATTCAAATTCATACCACATGTTATTGTAGTTTGAAATATCAATTAAATAGGATGAAATGTTTTCCACTATTTCTATTCTTTTTAGATTTGATATGTTTTCTGTAAAAATAGAATCTTGATTTTTTGTAACTATAAATTTTACTGATTTATCAAGCGGGCCTTTAATCGGAAAGGATGTTTGATTTATTTTATTATTATTAATCTCATGGATAGTATCTCCAACATTGAAAAAAGAATTGGAAATAGAGTCTCTATTATTAATAATACCAGTAACAATTAAGTTTTCATTTTCCATTTTAGTCGCTATTTCCAGTCCAATATAAGGAGTATGTTTATATATAAAAGTATCACTAACCATGCTTCTTACAAGTAAAGTATCACCAGAATAACGGGCATCTAAAAAGCTTTCAATAATTTTTTCTTTCTTTGATTTTGAAAATCCAAGACCAAGGAAAAATAAAAAAATAAAAATCTTTCTCATTTTAACCACTTTGTATGCCCGGGAGGATTTGAACCTCCGACCTTTGGAACCGGAATCCAACGCTCTATCCAGCTGAGCTACGGGCACATTTATTAATTAATAAAAAAATCATGATTGATGTATACTGAGTTTAAAGCATTAATTATAAACATTATTCAGAAAAACAAAAAATCTTTACCTATAAAATAATTCTTCGATTCTGAAATATAAATCATGTAATAATTTTAATAATCTAACATCCATTATCACATTGACAGTATCGCAAATTATAAATATGTAACACTACAAGTGTAAAAGCAGGTATAAATTTTATATTTTCTGATAAAAAAATCAATTCTACCTTTAGATTAATTATTAAAAAAAATAATACTGCCCAACTAATCCATAATCCTTGAGAAACCCATCCTTTTGTGGTTGATTTTACTGATTGGTAAATCGCAAAAAATGATATAAATAAGAATAAATAATCCATCCACTGCCACCAGGATGGAGTATTATTACAGCAGCTAGCTGAACATGCAGATGCGATAAAAAGGAATGGTGTTGAAATGCAATGAACCATACATAATCCGCTTGCGAAAGCACCGATAGCATCAGATTTTAATCTCAAAGGCCTTAAGATTAGATTTTTAATAGAAATATTTATTAAATTTACCATTCACTGATTTTTTTCTTTCTTGGTGGGTACTAATTCACATATGAAGTGCGACGGGAGATTCGCATGAGGAGTGAAAAAATAGCACCCACCAAAAGTATTATTTAAAGGTTTCGACATAGTCATTATACTTTTTCTTATTAACAACAACTTTGTTCCAAGTATCTTCTAATATTAGCCCTATTTTTTTATCAATTATTGTTTGGATATATTTTCTATAGCGTAGATAACTATAATAATCCGTACCAGTGAAAGCATTAATTTGATTTTGAAAAGAAATGACTGGGTTAATTAGAGCAAAGTTTTTTATAAATTCATTTTTTTCTTCACTTGATTTCTCAATTTCATTAGCAATGTTTCGGTTTAAAACATTTACTAGCCCAGAAAGGCTCCTATTTACTATAGCTTTGTCAGTATTCGTATCGGAAGCAAACAAGGAATTTTCCAAAATTGGGAATTCATCAAAGATTTTTATTTTAAGTGTATCATATGGCAATTCAAAAATATCATTAACCTGGTCTCTGCTAACATCAAGATAGTCTGTCATATAATTTGTTGGATGTTTGATAGATGCTAATTGATGTATAACACCAGGAATAATTATACACAATACCAACCATATGGAAATCATCTTTATGGTTTGTTCTGAGCTTCCCT
>CAYFIF010000173.1:0-4366 GCA_964343085.1 uncultured bacterium
TACTTGGTATAATCTTCCCAAGGAAAATTCTGTAAATAATTTTTTTCTCATTAAACCATATTTAATAACCTCAAATAGCCCGAAAAAAAATATTCCAATAGGAATGAACAAAAAAAATTTTGAAATAGTATCTGAATTAATAAACACCAATGATATTTTTTTTAAAAAAAATAAAATGAAACCTACTGAAAGACTAAAAATCAAAAGTATGTATAAGCAGAGTTTATAGACATTCATCGCAGTTACATCACTTCTTGGGATAACAATAGCCATTTCATATTTAAGTGATGCAACTACCCCAAAAATAGTAATAATCGAAATTAATAACTGATACTCACCTAACTGGGATACCGTATATATTGAAGTAATAAATGGAAGGGTTAAAAATATAAATAAACTAGAAAAAACAGAACTTGAAGATAGTTTGAAAACATTTTTTATAAACTCATCGCCAAAAAAATAATTATACAGTTTTTTCATCAACAGTTTGAACCAACTAACCTATCATAAAATGTTTTCAAAGATTGGAATTCAGAATCTTTTTCTTTAGAATATTTAATTATATCGATAAGGACTTTTTTCCACTTCTCATATTTAAATCCAGTTATAGTGTTGTTATGCCAAATAACATTAAAATAACCAGAAAACTGATCTATTTCATCAATCATATTTTTTGCTAATTGAATTGCATTTTCTGGTGCAAGTCCCATATAATAATCCTGAATAAGTGTCTTATCCATCATTTGGAATGGAAATTCAATAAAAGAAAATGGTTTATCTTCAAGATTATTATATGGTTGATAAGGAAAGCAAAATCCATTCCTGAAAGAAACGGATTCTGCAAAACCAAGACTTGAATCATATCTAATATTTGACTCATCTAATTCATGAAAGGATTCAGGCAACCGCATCATCAGATAATGAAACCTACCACCAAATATCTCAAAAGGAAATTTTGCTATCTCTTTATTTAGTTGAACTTTATCAAAGCCTGATCCAATGCTACCATGTATACCGATCTCATGACCATCCTCTCTTATTTGATTAAGCAGGGTTTGGATTTTTTTAGAATGAAATTTATAGTCTGCGTTGGGGTACCCATTTTTAGATATATTCTCTGTGATAAAAAAATATGAAGTTTCTATTCCATATTTTTTTTCGATTTTTAACAAATCTTCGAAATTATACCAAATATCTTCTTTTATTAGTCTTTGAGTAATTTTTTTTACTGAACTCAACCATCTACCTGATAAAAATTCTCTATATCCATCTTGTAAAGAACCTGTTTCACAGTTGTCTATATCGTGAGTTATACCAATTTTTAATTTTTTTTGATGTATAGGATTAATATCAATATTATTATTGGGAAGATCTCTTATCGCACTAGCGAGAATATCAAAGTGATAGTTCACCACCGGTATTTGATGAATATCTAGAGATTTTAAAAAACTCTCATTAAAGGGGAACCTACCCATCTCATCTTTTTTATCACTAACGTATTCTTGCCAACAAGATAAAAAATAAAATGAGCTCATGAAAATATCAAAGTTTATATTTTTAAAATCACTTTGATATGATATTAATTCTATTTTATCAGAATCTATCGGGGGAAATAAAAATGGTATATTTTTATTTCCCCAATTTCGAAATATATAATGAGGTATCTCCATTTTTTTTTCGAAAAACACACCAACATCCCCAGGAATAATATTTATTTCTCTTTTTTTATGTGACCCATATACGATTTTTAATGGTTCCCTTATAGAGTAAACACTTTCAAACAAATCTACAGTATAGATCAATTTATTTTTTAAATAAAGGTGCTCCTCGCTTATATCTAATGATATTTTTTTTGATTTAACTAACAAGGCCACTAAACTCTATTTAGTTTTTTTAATGCAGTGTACTTTATTCTAGCAGATTTTATAAAGTTAAAAACGCTAACTTGGCTAGTCCAATTTTTAATTGTGTCATCGAATATTTTTTTTGGTTTAATTAAATTAATAATCCTTAATAGCATTATATGCAATCTCTGGTAACTCAAGGTTGCCGGATCAATCAGCGGGTAAAATGGTTCTTGGCAATAATTATATCGAGTCCAATAACCTAAATCAAAAATAGGAAGAGAATTAATTAGTGTTTTCATTCCAGATTCAAAGATATCTCTAGCGCACTCATTATTTTTATCCACCCGAATAAAATCATATAGCCCCAATAAAGAAAAAATGTGTCCATTAAAAACTAAGATAGGAAATTTTGATGTGTACTCCTCATAAAATGGCCCCCAATCTGTAAAACTGGTAACTCCACCTTTTGACACTGGAATTAAAAAAGGTTTTAAAGCCTCATTAGCTAAATCTTTGTAGTCTTGATTATTTGTTAACTGAAAACCTCGTAACAAAATCGAGATAGCTCTTGATTGTGCAAATGCTGATTGCCAAGGTCCTAAATTATTATAAGCTGGCAATGGAACATCAGTAAGCCATCGTGCGCCAATATCTTTATCTATTGTTGCATTATTTTTGAACCAATCTGCAAAATTAATAAAACGTTCAAGATCTTTTTTTGAGTTTGTTTTAAGAAAAGTATGAAAAATTGCAAGGCCTAATTGACCTATAGATATTGGGAAATAAACTAACTCATCGGATTCAACATCAATGTATGTATTGTTTAATGGAATTCCATTTTTATCAAAAGAATTTATTAGTGCTTGATCTTTACCGCCTCTAACACTTATTTCATCAAAAATAAAATAATATGTACCTAACTTACTTTCATGAATTTCTTCAGAAATGATATAAAAATCATCGCCTCTAGAAATATCAATAATTAATTTTTTCAGCATAAATAGTTTCTTCGATAAACTTTTTTTAATCATCTATGTACTTTTGAAATTCCTCAGCTAAAATTTGAGTCTGTCTCTTCCTACTATAATCTTCAATATTAATTCCACTTATTTTTCTTTTCTCTTTAATAAAATTAATTATAGATAACCGATCAAAATAATCAAACATTCTACCACTATTGGTTTGCTCCAAGATCTGTGAAGCATCACCCTCAGTGGGACCTATTCCAATAATTGGGATTCCAGTTCTAATGTATTCAAACAATTTACCCGTTACAATTAATTTATTATCTCGAGTTTTAGGAATAATTAATAAAAGAAAATTCGAAGCTAACATTTTTTTTATTGATTTATGATGGGGTAAATATCCAAAGTTTTCTACATTTTTACTTAAACCATAATCATCAATTACTTTTTTTAAAAATGGATCAAAATCTCCAACAAAATGAATAAATATATTATCTCCGGAATCATTCATTTCTTTTATAGTTTCAAAAAATGTATGAGGTATTTGTGAACGAGATATAGTCCCTATATATGATATAATTATTTTTTTCCCATGATCATTTTTTTTATGTAAACCAATGAAATCATCATCATCAAAACCATTGTATACAACCAATATATTTTTTTGAATTTTATTTTTTAGAAGAATTTTTAACCCGTTTGTAGCTGTTACAATTTTATCTGCTTTACTCAAAATTTTTCTTTCCATAATTTTATCAAGTTTTTCGGAAATTTTTAGCCGTTTATGATCAGAATAATAAAACAAATCAACCCAGGGGTCTCTAAAATCGGCCACCCATGGAATAGACAAGTTTCTTTTCAAACTGTGGCCTATAAAATGTAATGAATGAGGCGGCCCTGAAGAAAAAACTAAATCGACCTTATTGTCTAGAATAATTTTTTTTGCTGACTTAATTGCGAATGGCAACCAACCTATCCTTGCGTCTGGGATAAAAAGATTCATCCTAATCCAATGCGCTAGATTATTAAAAATAGATTTTTTGTCTTTATTTAGTTCAAAAGTAGGAAGAGTTTTTTTATTAGTGAAAAATTTAAAAATTCTAAAAGGTTCAATAGTCTTTGTTTTAAAAATTTTTATTTTCAATAATTCCACTTCGTCTAATAGGGAGTAATCTATACTAGGATATTCTCCGTTTTCAACTGTTAAAATAATTGGCTCCCAACCGAATTGTGGTAAATATTTACAAAATTTTAAAATTCTCTGAACACCTGGCCCACCACTAGGAGGCCAGTAGTATGTAATAACTAAAACTTTTTTCAATTGTAAAAAGATTTTAATTCATGATTCTTTTTTAAATACATATCTGTTTTAATATACATTTTCTCCCAGATTGCTAGACCTGTTAAAATCCACAAAAAATTATAATGCCACCTAAGTTTTGGATGTGGCTTATAATCAAGTATTGATTTGATATAAGAATAATTAAAAATACCTTGCTCGTGTATATATTCTTTAGTCAAAATTTTTTCAATAGTACTTTTAAGATCTTTTTT
>CAYFIF010000174.1:0-4342 GCA_964343085.1 uncultured bacterium
AAATATAAATTTTTCACATGGAACTCCGCTTTTGTGTACTAAATATTTAGCACCTAGGAAGTTATTTTATTTTAAATAATTTTGTCAAGAAATATAATATATTATATCAAAATACCTAATTATTGTAACTAACTATTATCAATTGGAGCGTATTTTTGCCAAAACCTTACCGAATTTGCCCATTCTGTAGATTTATAATATGCTTTAGTACCGCCTTTCAATCCTAACTGATTTCTCATCATAGTAACAGGCCCCATAGGCATACTATCTAACCCTTTTGGAATTGCATGAAAACTTATTAATTCCCAATCTGCTTCTGTTGAATTTTCATTATTCTCTCTCAAAATATCGTTTCTATAGCAAATCATTTCTACCAAGCCAGTTTGTGAAGGTGTTCCATTAGTTACCGTTATTTTTATATATGGTTCTTCGCCATCCTCTCGTTTTGCTAGACTTGCCTTAAGCCCAGTATTTTCATCAATCTTAACAAACGGACATATAAACTTATTCGCAAGGGTTTTTGATACACGAACTATCCTAACTCCTTCTCTATACCCTTCTTTAAATTTTCCATTTAGCATCTGTTTTTGAGCATGGTATGCTATATCCTCAAAACTAAGACTTGACGAATAGGTTTTCCCGGATTTCTTTTTCTGTCGACGTACAAAATTATTTACTGAAACTGTCATGGTTTACCTCATATTTTTTTTATATAATATAATTACTAATCTTTGTTAATAAAAATCACTTCATATAACTTTTGACATGTTTTTCTTTTCTTGGCCATTTTTTGGATATGATTGGCTTACTTTAGGTATCTTCCTTTCTATCGTTTTTTTAATTATTGGAATCAGTGAAATAATTAGGGCTTTCTCATTTCTCTCTAATGAAAATAACAGGAGATTTGTTCACATTCTAGTTGGATTGTTTTGTAGTGTTTCCCCCAACCTTTTTCAATCCAATTTTCAACCATTAATCTTAGGTTTACTTTTTTTAGTTTTAAATACTATTGCATTGAAAATTGATATTTTTAAGGGAATTCATTCTTTAAAACGTGTTTCTTATGGGACAATATACTTTCCCATTTCTTATACACTACTAGTTGCCTTTTTTTGGGAATATCCATCTTATATTACAATTTCACTAGCCTTATTATCATTCGCTGATCCCGCAGCTTCATTTGTTGGTCAAAAAATTAAAAATCCTTATACTATTTACCCTTGGTATGATAAAAAATCTATTCAAGGATCTATAACAATGTTTATAATTAGCTTTATTATTGTTTATTTATTAACACCGAGCATTCTACCCTTTTTTCAAATAAATATTTTTTATTTTTCTTTATTTCTATCACTACTTGTTACATTAGCAGAATTAGTAAGCTGCAAGGGAAGTGATAATTTTTCTGTCCCAATTTTGTCATTTATTGGAATTCATTGTTATCAAATAAGTGTAGAAAATTTTGAATATATAATGTTTGGAATTATTATTATTTTTTTTATAGCGTTTTATTTTAAAGCAGTTGACTTTAGTGGACTATTTGGAGGTTGCATAATGGCCTTCATAGTTCTTTCTATGGGAGGATTTAAGTACCTAATACCATTGTGTGTATTTTTTATTTTTTCTTCTTTGATTAGCAAAATTATTGGATTTAAAGACAATCACTTATTCTCAAAACCAAAAAGGAATATTCTCCAAGTAATTTCTAATGGGGGTGTTGGGCTAACCATATGTATAACAGCTTATTTTACAAGTGACAATGGTTTATTATTTTTTTTATTCCTATCATCTATCTCAGCAGCAAACTCTGATACCTGGGCTACGGAGATTGGAAGATTATCAAAGAAAAATCCAATTTCCATAGTTAATTTTATGCCTATTGAGCGTGGACTTTCTGGCGGAATAACAATTATAGGTACACTAGGTTCAATTCTTGGATCTGCGGTTATTGCAATAACTGGCTATATATTTGGTATAGAAAAAGTAATTTTTATTGGAATATTGGTAGCCGGAGTATTAGGCTCACTATTTGATTCACTTTTAGGTGCTACAATACAGGCTAAGTTTATTACTTCTGATAAAAAAATAGTTGAAACATATACAGATAATTCACAACACCTTGAAGGAATAAAGTGGGTAGATAATAATTTTATTAATTTTTTATGTACACTCAGCGCACCAATTTTTATGTATATCTATCTACTGTGGTTTTACTTCGATTAGGTTTAGGAGTTCCAATAATTCGGGACTCCTAAACCAGTATTTAAAATAGTTTTTTAGATTACTTTATAGACAAGTAATCCTACCATAACTATTAGAGAAATGAAAATAAGGGAAACTCCCATATTGCCTTTTTTTATCTCTTCCCACTCATCAATCTCTGTAGAAAGCATATCAAATACTTTTAACGCAATTCCAATTCCAAATGCAAAACCAACAGCCGCTGTTATTGACCAACCAACTGCCCTACCATATTGGGTTAATAACCCACTCCATGAATTAGGATCTTGAAGCATTGTTACTCCTCTATATTATTTTTAAAGTTATTATTTGCATAAACTCCGATGAATCAATCTCACCATCTGCCAATTTAATCGCTGTCTTTGAAGAACACGTAGCTACAAAAGTATTGACTTCACCCTTTGATGATGGGACATTCACAGTGACCTGAATATTTTCTGGCATATAAGCATTTGAAAGACCCAACTCTTGTTGATGTGAAACTGCTTGACCAGATGCTGCAAATCCCACAATCATAAACATTTCAAAATTATTTCTACCACTCTCTAAAGACATAGAAAAAAAAGTTTCATCAAAATCAAATGAAGCAACATCTACATCTATTCTATATGACGCACAAACACTTTTAACTTTTTTCTTAAACGCATAATTCCCATACAAACCATTAGTAGTCAAGAGGACTATTAACAAAACAATCTTAAATATATTTTCTACTTTTTTATCTTTTTCCAAAAACATTTTTAGTTCGATTTATTTTTTTTAAAGTCTATTTCCAAGTTCAATTTAATAATTTCCCTGACTTAATAATATGTTTAATTGGATGATTCGTAACCATAAATGGAATTTTAATATGACTATCAAAATCCCAGACAACAATATCAGAATTTTTCCCGACTTCTATTGATCCAGTCACTTTATCAATTAACAAACTTTTTGCGCTTGTATAAGTAGCAGCTTTTATCGCATCTAATGGATTCATACCTAAAAAAATACATGCTAAAGATATTATAAAACTCATAGATTTTATATTGCAACTTCCAGGATTGTAATCAGTAGCTAAAGCTATTTCTAAACCCATTTCTTTCATTTTTTTGTAGGGGGCATAATTATTAATTCCAAGTGAAAATGTCGTTCCAGGAAGAAGAGTCCCAATTACTCCATTATCAACCATCTTCCCGATATTTTTTTCACTAATATTCATAAGATGGTCAGCACTAATTGCATGAGTCTCAGCTGCTAATTCTCCCCCACCAAAATCATTAAACTCATCGGCATGAATTCTATTAAAAAGACCATGCAATTTGGCAGTAAGCATAATTTTTCTTGACTCCTCAATTGAAAAATAACCTTCCTCGCAAAACACATCATTAAATATAGCTATACCCTGTTTTTTTACAGAAGGTATCATATCATCACAAATTATTTTCACATAATCACTTCTATTATTAGTGTATTCAGGCGGAATTGCATGCGCTCCCATGAATGTAGCTATAATATCAATTTCATGAATTGAATTTACTTTATCTAGAACATCAAGTGATTTAAGCTCTGATTCTAGACTTAGTCCATATCCAGTTTTACATTCAACTGTGGTCGTTCCCATATTTATAAATCTATCCATCCGATTTTTAACACACCTAATTAATTTTTTATAACTTGCTTTCCTAACATCCTTAACACTGCTGATAATCCCACCACCCTTTTCTTGAATGTTCTTGTATGTAAGGCCAGATAAACGGTCAAAAAAGTCATTATATCTACTTTTTACAAAAACAGGATGCGTATGTGAATCAATATATCCAGGCGTAATTAATTTCTTTTTACAATCTAAGATTTCATCACAATCGCCTACTAGAGTTCCAATATCAGAAATTTTACCATTTTCAATAGCAATCTCAATATCCTTCAAAATCACCATTGATTTTTTTTCGCTGTTATATGTAACTAGTTCGCCAATATTTATTAATTTTAAGCTCATAAATATTACAGCATTGGAATATCAACATTCCAATTTTTCGCATTTTTTATTGCACTGCTATATCCAGCGTCTACATGCCGAAATATCCCCATAGCTGGGTCATTTGTCAATACTCGATTCAAT
>CAYFIF010000175.1:0-4323 GCA_964343085.1 uncultured bacterium
TTTTTCATCTGGCATCATAAAAAGTGAAGTTAGTTTAGGATGAAGATGATAATTCATCATCGCCATCTGAAATTCAAATTCAAAATCACTGACCTGTCTTAAACCTCTAATTACAGCTATCGCATCACATTCTTTAGCAAATTCAACAATAAGTCCGGAATATTGAACAGCCCTAATATTTTTATAGTTATTAGTACATTCCTCAATCATTTTCACCCTTCTAGCAGCACTAAAAAGGGGAGTTTTATCAGAATTTTCTGCTACAACAAAGACTAATTCATCAAATAATTTTGATGCTCGAATTGCTATATCTATATGACCATTATGTATTGGATCAAATGTTCCTGGGTAAATAATTCTTCTCAATTAATTATTCCAAATATGTATTTTAGTACTACCGAAATTTATTTGTTTTGCATTAGAATTAAACGAATGATTTGAATCAGTCTCAAGAACAAATTTTCCACCAATATTTAGCTTTTTAAGGCAAGAGTTAATGATTTTTTTTATATTACTAGTTTTATAAGGAGGATCTGCCATAATAAGATCAAAATTGTTACAAGATTTAATATATCTCAAAGCATCAACCTTATAAAATGAAAAATTAATATTTCCATCTTTATTTTGAGAATTTTTCTTTATCAATTCCATTACTTGTGAATTTTTTTCAACAAAAGTAACATGGGATGCTCCTCTACTTGCAGCCTCAAAACCTAGGATGCCTGAACCTGAAAACAGATCCAATACCAAAGAATAATTAAATGGCATTAATCGATCAAAAATACTTTTTCTTACACGGCTTTTTGTAGGTCGATATAAAAGTTTATTTCTTGTGATGATTTTATGGCCTTTATATCGACCAGAAAGGATTTTCATGAGTTCATTTTTTTATCAATGAGATATAAAAACCTGCTCTCGGATTAGGAGAATTAGCATCATTAAAAAGGACAAACTTTCTAAGTAAAATTTTATCTCCAGTATTAGATAATATTGCACTTGCCTGCAAAATATCCGACTTGTTTCTAACCCAAATTAGTATTGGTTCATAAATCTGATTTTCTAAATATAATTGATCATAATATTTTATTGTATAATCTAGTGAATCCAATTTATTTAACAACTCTTCTTTCCCGATTGTATTTCCAATTCGATTTATTTGTCTATTATTAGGCATTTCAAAATTATAATACCATGAGAATACTGTACTATCTGTGCCTAAAGATTCAACAGTTAAATTTGTAGGCTCTATGTCTAATAAATTTTCTATATTTGGATTGCTACCAGTTATATATTCCATGCTAGCAAAATTTTTGGTGATAGTCAAAGAATTATATCTATCCAAATCTGTTCCAGTAAGAAGATCAACTAGCACTTCAGATATTGCCTGAGACTCTAAAATTAATTTAGATGATGATTTCAGAACTGTTTTTTCTATTGCATTTGCTCGATCAATAGGATCTCTTTCAATAACAAAGGTCTTATTTTTTCCAAAAAGAGGCAGATTTAATTCTTCTCGCAGTTTAAGGTATTGGAAAGAGATGAACCCAAATACTATTGCAATAACTGCGATTAGTGCCCATAAATTTTCAGAAATTGGTTCCCGCTCCTCTTTAACGATTTCTTCTATTTCCTCTTTTTCTTCATCTTTTTCTTCATCATCAACAATATATTTTTCTTGTGTTCTTTTATATGAATCTAATACGGTTGTAAAGAAAAAATCAGTCAACCCAGGCTCTTCAAAAAAATTAAAGGAATAATCAATGTTTATACTATTTATAAGCATTGAAAAAACGTTTTGTTCATAATCAGATATACCAGCTAAAAAAACATTGATTTCATTTAGTTGAATATCTGAAAAAGGCTCTAGATATCGAATATCAGATGAAGCCCAAGATTCTTTTGCTTGTCTACCTAATTTTTGAGGGCTGAAAATAGGAATATCATCAAGATCTGACTTTTCTAATCCCAAGGCAGCCAAAGTAATTTGATTATCATCAGTTGAATAAATGACTTTTGGAATGCCACCTGAAAATGAAACCTTTCCCATTGCAAAATAATTATTTTGTATTTTATAAAAACTATATCTGTTGCCAGTTCTATAAATAATAGCTGATTCTGTCATTTTTGTTCCGTCTAGATAGAGTGAGCTAGCAGGTCCCATCCATTTAGGCATACCAC
Source organism: uncultured bacterium (assembly GCA_964343085.1). Lineage (GTDB taxonomy): Bacteria > Fidelibacterota > Marinisomatia > Marinisomatales > UBA1611 > CAZLPW01. The sequence goes on from CAYFIF010000175.1 coordinate 2,179, forward strand.
CTAGTTCGATAATAGATAGCTTAAGTGTCCTAATTAGAGCAGATGAAACTAAACAAGAATGAATATTCCTCTCTCCTGGCATGTATATCTGCCCAAATGTTGAATATTTTTGATAATCAGGAATCTTCTTTTTCTTATTCATCCAATGAATAAACTGCCAGGAATCATCTCTGGACATTCCTGATTCAAGTTCAACTAAGCCGTGCTTTACAAAATTATCCGGTAAAATAACATTAACAGCCTCCCCAACAAGTTGGTGCTCTTCAGACGCTTTTCTAAGAATTGGAGCCAAAATAGTATTCAACTCTGACTCATTATGAAGACAATTAGTTATTGGCTCATTGTAAAGAATCTTTGATATTGAATTAAGCCTTTTTGATCCATCCAGGGCTAGTTCCCAAATACCACAAACGAGAAAAGAATCGGATATAATTATACCAACCATCTTAGGTCAGATTATTCCCAACTTCTAGTGCCGTCTTGAATAATACCGTGGCTATTTGCTTTAAATGAAAAAAATAAATACCTGGGCTCTACATAAGTTTCCAAAATTGGGCTTGAGACTGATAGGCTATTGCTATCATCAGAAATAGAAATATCATACTTTTCTCCTACCAATGGACAATAATAAGTAGAAGAATCTGGAAGAAATGTTTTGTAATACTCTACTAGCTCTACTCTTGATGTAGGTTCCTCATTAATTACGCCCTTGAAATTATCTTGACCTGCATATTGATTAAGATCACTTTTTCTGATATATATCGAATCTTCTCTTCCTAAATCTTGATCATATACAATTATATGAACAGTAGTATCAAGTATGGTATCTCTCCTAAAGCTTAAAAAACCAAATGTAGTATCATATTCAAAAGAAAAGCTTTCATAGACATCAACTAAATATGACTTACCATTTAAAAAAACTTTTTGGTTCTCAATAAAAAGAGAATCAGCAACTACAGAATCTCTAATGGCATTCACAACATTCATAGACTCATAATAGTCAGAGCTATAACCCCCAGTTAGCGATTTATAAAAAACTTCTAAATCATATAAATTATTCATTCGAAAACGACTCTCTCTGGTGTAAAAATTCTCCTCTTCCCAAATAGCAACTGGCACATATATTACAATAATCATCAATAATACTGTAACAATAATTAGTATTTCAAGCAGATCAATCTTATTATTTTTTGTCAATTTCAAATTTTAGTTATCTTTTGAATACATGTAGTGAAAATTTGTTTAATAAACACAAAACTATTGTAATTCTAAACATTAATCTATTTTACCTGAAATATAGTTACAACTTTATTTTCGTAAAGGGAATTTTAATTGGCTCAAGTGCACTATCTAAATCAGAAATAAATTTTTTAGTTTTTCTATTAATCTTTGAAGGGGTAACTATTTGTATCTTTACTAATTGGTCTCCTTTATTATTTGATCTTATTCTAGAAAAACCTTTTCCTCTCATTCGTAGAACTTGGCCTGATTGAATACCAGAAGGAATCTTTATATCTGCGCTACCATAAACAGTAGGAATATTTATTTTTCCACCTAAAACTGCTGTAGGATAAGATATATTTAACTCAATTAATACATTCTCACCATCTCGAACAAAATATTCATGCTCTATCTCTGAAAAAACTACAATTAAATCACCTGGTCTACCATCAATATCATCACTACCTTGTCCACTAAGAGTCATATAATTGCCCTCTTCTACTCCAGGCGGGACCTTAATTTTTATAGTTTCTACTTTTTTTATCATTCCATCCGGACCAGATCCACTAGGTCTGTTTTTTATCCTTTTTCCGGAGCCTTCACAATGAGGGCATAATGATGAAGATCTCATCTGACCTAAAATTGTATTAGAAACTTGGGTAACTTGACCTTGTCCATTACATGTAGGACAAGCCGTATATTGAGTCCCTGGAGCTATTTTAGCTTTAGAAATTTTTACTTTTTTTTCTGTTCCAATGGCAATCTCTTCAAATTTTAATTTTAGTTTTATTTTTATATCTTTTCCTCTTGAAGAATTTCTTGATCTACTAGAGCCTCCAAAAAAACTTTCAAAAGGACTTCCTCCAAAAATATCACCAAACTGGGAAAAAATATCATCCATACTCATATGAACACCACCACTAA
>CAYFIF010000176.1:0-4293 GCA_964343085.1 uncultured bacterium
ACATTTACAATAAGAAAGCCCCCATCTTCGTTAGAGGCAACTCCCAGACCGGTACCCTCCAAAGTAACATTTGCGCCAGCCAAGCCTGCACCATCGACACTTTTTATTGTTCCCTTCACCTTACCTGTGTTTTGTGAAAACACCAGTGAAACCAGTAGAAATGCTGATAAGCATTGAGAGATTCTTTTCATTAGACTATCTCCATATTATATTTGTTTTTAAGCTTTTTATTTCGGAGGGCCTTCCCAAGAAACAGACCGGAGTTTAAATTAAATTAACAACACTTAGCTCCCGCGTACACCCCCCTAAAGAGGTTTGTCGCTCCCCATATTATATTTGAAACATAAGTAGTTAAAAGGTGTTATGCAAAGATTATTTATTCTTTTATATTTTTAACTGATCCGGCCCATTGTATATCTACCATCGGTACCCAAGACTCTAAAAGGGGAATAAAGGGCAATATTCTGGCCTGGCTTCCATATGGGAACTTTCCATAAACAAATTTGTATCCAAAAGAAACCCTGGTTTTTTTAGACTTTTCCCAAGAAAACAAAAACTTGTGCTCTATTGAATAGCTGCCAACAAACCCCGGAAGCAGCTTTAAATCAAGATCCGCGTAACCACCAATGCTTCTTGTTAGCGCTTTAGAAAAATCAACCCCTAGGTCTATTCCGTACTGATTGTAAAATATACCAAGCCTGTGATAAACCAGCGGAAGATCTATTGTTGTTCGCTCATCCAAATCTCCTATTACAACCCCTAGGTTTATACCCCCATAAAAAGAAGCCTCTCCAAAACTGTATATCTTTGTAAAAACATAATCGCTTGAAAAACCAATCATGTGCGGTATTATAAAACCGGGAGAAATCAAGGAAGCCGTTTTATCTCCAACAGCAACCCCAGCTTTCAACATTTTTAACAATTTTGTTGGATAATAAACACTGTGCCTGGATGCAGTTGATTTCTTCTCGCTTTTATAGTGAGAAAGCTTAATTGAGAGATTTGGCATTATAAAAAATAAAGCCGGGTGTATACTGTAATTAATTTTATCTGAGAGACCATATCTAAAGGGATGAAACAAGCCAACCTCCCATCTTTTATCCGGCATTAAATACGCAGACTGCGGAGCCCAAATGTTTTTTGAAAACAATTGGCCAAAAAGCAACATATATATAAGGTGTTTATACACGACCGTTTACTCTCCCCTCAGAATCAATCTCCCAGAAACAGGCATGTGATCACTTAACTCCCACAAATCCTGGTGAGTTCTTCCATACTCTGCTTCCCAATTATTAGGCCTATTAGTAAATAAATAATCTAATTTCCTGTCATGCTTTATTCCCCATCTTTTTTCGCTTGTGCTTGGGGCATGAGTAAAGTGCTCAGGTCTATTCATCGCATCATCACCAATAGCAGGAATATACCTGTCATAAAGTGGTTGTAAAATTTCAATTTCACCATCAAAGTTGTTAAAAAAACTTCCTTCTTTGTGCAAGCTGTCTCCATCTACAATAACATGAAACACCTCACTTTCACATCCGTCATGATTGCAAAAATCATACTCACTTGCCCCAGGGGGCAAAGAATTAAGGTCGCCACCTGTAACAAAACTATAACCACCATCAGATATTTCAGCAAGAACTTCCAAATACTTGTCAATGTGGTTTTGTTTTGTGCTATCAGTAGCAAAGGCCGTAGCATGAATATTAACAGCATATAAACCTAAATCAGGAACCTTGGTTTTTAAAATGTTACGCCTGAGATAAAAATACTTTACAAGCCCGCTTTGATCTGTTCTAAGGGACAGCTTAATCCTTTCTGCGTCTGTTAAGGCATATTTAGATAGGATTGCGTTACCCATATTTATTTTTCCAAGGCCATAGGTGGGAATAAAATCTGCTTTCCAGATAGAAGCAAAACACCCATAGTTCATAATTGTATTATCCAACAAATACTGGACCTGGTCGACATAGCCAGAACGCTTTGAAGAAACATCAACCTCTTGCAGTAAAATCACATCCGGATCCAAAATGTTTATGGCTTCGGCAATTTCAGAAAGATTAGATAAGATGTCTTTTTTTTGTACAATAACCTCGTCCCCACAAGAATCTCCAAAAAAAGCAAATCGCTTAGAGCCAAACCTAATGTTCCAAGTGGCTATTTTCGGAGTAAGTGTCGGCTCTTTATTTGTTTTTGAAGCAGCCTCATACATTACAGCCTCTGTTTCTCCACCCTCAAAATCGGTGACAACAGGATCACAAGAAAAGAAAAACATGCACATGTAGATCGTCAAATTTCTGATTGCTATATGTTTTCGTTTCATGTTTTTTAGATTATATCAAATACTTTTTCTGGGGGTCGGCATATTATAGCTTTTTTTTCATAAGCCAATATCGGCCTCTCCATAATTTTGGGGAATTTCTCAATTGCCTCCGCCATTTCTTCTACTGATCCTTCTAGCTTGTGGAGTGTGTTCTCTTTATACTCTTTTTCATTTTTTCTTACAAACTGATCCGGTCTTAAGCCCAGTTTTTTACCAAGGATAAGGATTTCGTTCTTTGATAGCGGATGTTTTAAATACTCAACGATAGTAAGCTTTACTGCTCGTTCTTTTAAGAGCAACACGGCTCTTCTGCTTTTACCTCATCTGGGATTATGGTATAGTGTATAAGACTTCATAGTTATCCTTTATTAATTAATTTCTTCAAAAAAGCCGGTTTTTTTATTTTTTTTTACCTTGTCCCATTCAAAATATCTGCCATTCATAGCAATGTATATACCAGAAGAAAGACACTGTGCAAAGGCTAATGCGCTTCCAATGTTAAATAGCCCATCGCTCGTTCCAAAAGCATATGGTATCATCGCCCCTGTTAGAACAACTGTCTTGTCTAATTTTTTTCTTGATAAGGTATAAGCCGTTTTATTCATTGTGTCAGTGCCATGGGTTATAACAATTTTGTTTTCATTTGACTTAACACAATGATTTAAAATCTTTTTTCGATCAGATGCTTTCATGTCTAAACTGTCAATCATCATAAGGGGCTCAATCACAACATCCAACCTAGAACGACCAAGAGATAAAATATCATTCATGTGCGTTTTATTAAAATATAGTGTTCCATTAATTTCATCATATTCTTTATCAAAAGTGCCTCCAGTAATTATTATTCTTACCGACATATATAAACCTTTACAAAACAGATACAGTTTCTGTTATTGGTTTTTTTTTGAGAATCGGAACAGTGGTTCCTGGAGCAGGGTATCCGGCTGGAACTAAAAGAACGGCTTTTTGATTTTTTGGTCTTTCCAAAATTTTTTCCAAAAACCCCATTGGACTAGGAGTATGTGGAAGACACACTAAGCCTGAATAATGCAAAGCTGAAATAAGAAACCCCATTGCTATCCCAACTGATTCACTAACATAATAATTTTTTTTATTCCCGGCAATTCCTGTTTCATATTTTTCTTTGAAAACAACAATTAAATATGGTGCGGTTTCAAGAAATGGTTTGTTCCAGTCAGTCCCGAACTTGTTTAAATCGTTTAACCAATAATCGGGCGCTCTCTTTGTATAAAAAAACTTTTCTTCTTTTTCAGCTTCTATCCTGATTTTGCCTTTTAATTTTTTGTTTTTGACTATACAAAAATGCCACGGTTGTTTGTTTGCTCCTGATGGAGCAGAAAGGGCCGTTCTCACAGCATTTTTTATTATTTCAATCGGAACATGTTCATCAGAAAACTCCCTTACTGTTCTTCTGTAGGAAAACATATTATAAAAACGTTTTGACTTATCGAGGCTTGTTTTTTTTGAAATTTTCTGAAAATTTAATTTTTTGAAACCCTTCATAAAAAACCTTATTTTTTACTAAACACATGATAGAAAGATATTTTGGATTCTGTAAGTTGTAAGTTAAAAATAATATTTCTTGAAAAGGGACTTAATTGTTTAGAAAAACTATTAGAATTGCAATTGGCCTGATCTTAATTATTGTTGGGCTTATAGGAGGGCTTATTCCCGTATTCCAGGGGTGGGTTTTTGGAATCCCCGGTTTAATTATTTTGTCTGACTATTTTCCACCATTTAAAAGGGTTTTAAAATGGGCAAAAAAAAAAGCTGGGGTTAAAAAAGAATTGGATTAGCCTTTTTATTACATTGTTAAAAGTCGTAATCTCGCCTCTTAAATCAAATACATTCAATACACTAAGCCCTTAAAAAAACACCTTTATATGAGGCACAAAACTGTCATCGTCAAGCTCTAAAATAAAAGCAATAGTAGGAGCCCAATGGGGAGA
>CAYFIF010000177.1:0-4290 GCA_964343085.1 uncultured bacterium
CAATAGAAAAATCTAAAGAAAAATGCTGAAATATTATATATAAGCTCTTAATTAGCCTCTAATTAAATATAATCTATGGATAGTGTAAATTATTTGACCATTTCCACAAGCTGTTTGTTTTTTATGGTCCTTGTTGGCCTAATATCATACCGCAAAACCAAAGGAGATGTAAACACTTCTGAAGGATATTTCCTCGCCAACCGTGGTCTAAATGGTGTTTTTATCGCTGGGTCGCTGCTGCTGACTAATCTTTCTTCTGAACAATTAATTGGCCTAAATGGTTCTGCTTATGGATTCAATCTAAGTAGCATGGCCTGGGAAGTGACCGCCGCTCTTTCAACGATATGTATGGCCTTTATTTTCCTTCCTCGCTATCTTGGAGGTGCCTTTACCACTCTCCCTGAATTTCTTTATAATCGGTTTGATGATAGTGTAAGGAGGATGACAGTTTTATTGTTTATGGTAGGATATGGGCTGGTAACAATACCATCGGTACTATACTCAGGATCAATAGCTGTGCTAATGCTTTTTGATTTACCGAGTGTGCTTAATGTGACATATAGCCAGGCTCTTATAATCACTATTGTCTCTATCGGTTCTGTCGGCGCTCTCTATGCAATATTTGGAGGATTGAAAGCTGTTGCCGTTTCAGATACACTGAACGGTATAGGCTTACTAATTATAGGAATATTGATACCCATCCTAGGACTCTCATTTCTAGGCGATGGTAGTATTCTTGAAGGTTTAATGATTATTACTAGTGAAGAGACTCATAAACTTAATGCGATTGGTTCTTCAAATGATCCGACTCCATTTAGTACAATATTTACGGGCATGATATTCGCTAATTTATTTTACTGGTGCACTAATCAATATGTAATCCAGCGTACACTAGGCGCAAAAAATTTAGCAGAAGGACAAAAAGGGGTCCTATTATCAGGTTTTTTTAAGGTTCTTATACCATTTATGATGATGATTCCCGGGGTTATAGCCTATCACCTATATGGCCCAAACCTCAGTTCAATAGATCAAGCATTTCCACGTTTGATCCGTGATGTATTACCTGACTATTTAACCGGGTTTTTTCTTGCTGTTTTGCTGGGAGCTGTATTTAGCTCCTTTAATTCATTATTAAACAGTGCGGCTACACTTTTTTGTCTGGATGTTTATTTACCCCTTAAAAAAGGTCATGCCAATGATAAAACTTTGATTCGTATAGCTAAAATTTCTAGTGTTGTTATTGCACTGTTTTCGTTTTTTGTTGCACCTTTGTTACAATATGCTCCAGATGGTCTTTGGCAAATAATTAGGATATTCACTGGCTTCTATAATATACCTGTGATTGTTCTTGTTATTGTCGGTTTATCCACTAAGAAGGTTCCACCAATCGGAGCAAAAGTGGTAATCATAGTCCACATATTTTTTTATGGACTGTTTCAATTTGTGTTTAAAGATTATTTGCAAATACATTTTTTACATCTCTACGCAATTTTATTTATAATTGAAGTCATTATTATGCTAGTAATAGGATATCTGATTCCTAGCCCTAAGGCCTGGATATATCCTAAACGAAAAACTATCAACCTTAGGCCTTGGAAATATATTTTACCTGTTTCAATAAGCCTATTCTCTGCAATTATATTTATATATATCCTATTTTCACCAATCGGGATTGTTGGAGGTTTTAGTCCATTGTTCTGGCCATTATCTTTGGCTATTTGCTTTGTTAACATTTTTGTTTGGTCAATTAAGTTTTACCAATTAATTCATCATTGAATTCATAAAAAGAAATTGATAGTTTATTTTATAAATAGACCTGTTACAAAATTTAATTAACTAGCTAGGGCAGCTTGAGGAATATGTCAGAACAGTATAAACCGCGTTTAAGAAATTTTGAAAACGCATCAAATCAGCGGCATATCAGAGATAAAGACCGATATTTATATCAAAAGAAAAATCTTCAACCAAAATATATGATAAATATTATTGGCACTGGAACTATGGGGATGGAGCATATGCTAGTTGCTTCCCTTCACAAAGAGATACAAGTACATGGTATTTTTGATGAGAAAAAACATAGCCTAGAAATTGCTGAAAAAGAATTTATGTCCTACTCTAACTATGAACTCAAGCAGTATAGTGATTTGGAATCTGCTTGTAATGATCCAGAGGCCGATGCTTTAATGATCTGTACACCAAACTATACACACCTTGAGGTATTAAAGGTAGCGGTACTATCTGGAAAACCAATATTTTTAGAGAAACCTATGGCTACATCAATCTCAGACGCTATAGAGATTTTTAATATTTCTTCCAATTATTCTTCTTTTATTCAGGTAGGCTTACAATATCGATATAAAGCCCAGTATGTTGAGGCACTCCATGAAGCATTATCTAGGAAAGTGATTGGTAAAATCCAAACAATTTCAGTTAGTGAATATAGGCCACCATTTTTAGATAAAGTAAATCAATGGAATAAATTTTCTATTTATACAGGAGGAACTCTGGTTGAAAAATGTTGCCACTATTTTGATTTGATAAATCTTTTTGCAAATTCTTATCCAAAAAATATTTATGCCTCTGGCGGAAAAGCAGTCAATTTTCTTGATTTTAAATATGAGAGTCAGCAAGCGGATATAGATGATCACTGCTTTGTGATCATTGAATACCAAAATGGCATTAGAGCTAGTTTTACTCTAAACATGTTTTGCCCTGATTTTAATGAGAGATTAATTCTTTGTGGTGATGGAGGAAGAATCGTAGCATCAGAAAAGTTTAATTTTAAAAAATATGATAGCGCTAAAACCACCATTTCAATTGAATTAGGGGAGCAGGATTCTTCAAGAAAAAGTGTCCTTTCCTATCCAAAGATAATTGAACAAAGTGGACATCACGGTTCCACATATTATGAACATAACGAACTAATAAGAAGACTGGAAGGAAAATCCTCTACCTCAGCAACACCATTAGAAGGGCTCTGGTCAATGACTATCGCTAGCGCTGCACAAGAATCAATGGCCTCAGGTAAAAAAATTAATATTAAAGATTTTCTGAAAAAAAATAAATTAAAATGGATTCTAGATTTATAAGATTAACGTTATTATAAATAAAAAATGTATGAATCAATAAAAGTAGGTAGAGATTACATGTCCTCAGTGGGACTCGGACTTTGGAAAATAGATAATTCTGAAACAGCTAAAGTTGTAGAGCAGGCTATTAAATTAGGCTATCGTCATCTTGATAGCGCTTCAGACTATGGTAATGAAACTGAGGTTGGTATTGGAATCTCAAAAGCAATTTCAAGTGGCTATTGTAATCGCGACCAATTATGGGTTACATCAAAACTGTGGAATACTTATCATTCAAAGAAACATGTTAGAATGGCCTGCGAGCGTTCACTTTTAGATCTAGGCCTAGATTATCTTGACCTATATTTAGTTCATTTCCCTATTTCTTTGAAGTTTGTCCCATTTGAAGATTGTTACCCTCCTGGTTGGGTATATAAAGGAAAAGGGGAAGCAAATGGGAAAATGAAAATAGATCCTATACCCTTGGCTGAAACATGGGAGGGTATGGAAAAACTTGTAGAGTCAGGCCTCGTACGAAATATTGGTATTTGCAACTACAATACAGGCCTACTACATGATCTAATTTCTTATGCTCAAATAAAACCAGCGATGCTTCAGATTGAATCCCATCCTTACCTAACTCAAAATAACCTTATCCATTTGGCGAAAGATAATAGCATAGCAATAACGGCATTTTCACCACTAGGATCATTATCCTATGTATCTCTAGATATGGCCAAAGATCATGACTCTATTTTGAGACAGCCAGAGGTACTAGAGGTTGCATCGGAATTAGAACGAACCCCGGCTCAGATTATACTACGATGGGGATTACAGAGGGAGACGGCTATTATACCTAAAACGACTAGACTAGACCGGCTAAAGGAGAACCTATCTGTCTTTGATTTTACACTCACTGATAGACAAATGAATTCGATTAGTGAGCTTAACTGTAATCGCCGGTTTAATGATCCGGGAGTCTTCTGTAAAAAACAATTTGGAAAGTTTTATCCTATATATGAATAATGAGAAATAAAGATTGGCTAAATTTTCAACTGAGTATTTAAATATTAAGGATCAGCAAAGACACCCGGATCCTTTTCCACTTGTTTACAATTCTTATTCTAAAAAAAATAATATAGATGACGTAAATAGATGGCTAAAGCTCAAAAAAAATAAACTCTTAGACCAGCTTGAATCGCACGGTGCAATCTTATTTCGC
>CAYFIF010000178.1:0-4281 GCA_964343085.1 uncultured bacterium
TCTATTTTCAATTGCTCACTAGCCCTTGTTGAACCAAATACAAAGCTAAGATTTGCACCCCCTGAAATTTTATCATTTAGCTTATATCCATAGCCGGTCTGAAGTGAAATTAGACCACCCTCTCTAATATAACCTCTCTCTAGATTTAAAGTGTCCTCAAAAATAAAAATAGCCTCAGTCAAGCTGTCTCTAAGAGAGATATTCTGATCAGAATATGGTTCTAATGAAAAACCAATTGCGCTATTTTTTTTGAATGGAATAATTAATATAGACTTCGATAATCCTGAACCTGTATTTGTAACACTACCTGAATTTTTAATTCCATTATATTTCATAGATAATTGGGTAAACTTCAGATTATGCCATGTAGCTGGATTGTATAAAGAAACTCCATAACGAAAATTTGGCATTATACTGTATTCTATAACCTGAACCGTTTGCATACTTTTCAGACTTCCTATGCCTATTAAATTAGGTGTCCCACTGGCACTTATAATTGAAATAAAAAACACAAGTATAAATAGCCTAATTTGATTTAGCATATATGACTTCTAAAAAAGGTTTGAGATTATCATCGTTAAAAGAAAATTTAATTTTTTCAAAAGGATCATTTGCAGTACTTGAAAGGACCTTAAATCCAGTATTTTGGTCGTTATCTAAAATAATACTTTGTAAAAATTCTTTCATCGATAGTTTAAGAGTATCATTGTAAAGTGTACCATACATTGCTGATGGATATCCTAATGTCAAATATGGATCGGTATCAAAGTAGATTATGTTTGTATCTAGTATACTGCTTATAGGGTCAATTATGATCTTGTGCCCATCATTGGAATATAATGTATCCTGAAATAAAAATAGATTTGCACTTTTAATTAAGGATGCTTTTGGCAATGAAAAATCAATATCTAATAACATCCTTTGTCCTAAACCTAAACTAATTCCAAAATCTGATGTATCTGCTACATTAAGATTTAAACCTTCAATAATGGTGAGATCTTTTGAAGCATAGTAAGTAAATGTTGTAGTATCTATTGAATCACCATCAAAAAACCTATAGTAGAATTTGATTTGAGGACTAAGGCTTGATGTGGCTTGTCGACTATAGAATGTATAAAAAGTAGAGTCAGTTGAATTATATTTTATAAGGAATGATCTAAAAAAATTTGTATCTGATGTATCGATTATTGTTTCAATAAGATTAGAAATATCCCATTTAACAGATGATTTAATAAAATCACCCAAGGTGTCTAACTCAATATTTCCATTACCAAAACCATTATAATTCCATTCGGATAAATTAAAATTATCAAAATCAGAATTCGTACTATTTGACTCACTAAAATGAGAATCAGAAGAAAAATATAAATCTAAATTTCGATCAATAGATATTATGCTATCGTTTGAAAAAATAAAAAAATAGGCACTGTCTATTACTACATTGCTATCAAGAAAATAAGACCAAGAGCTTGATGATTTTGACATTTCAAAAAGATTATTAAAAGCTGATATATTATTTTTAGATCCAAAATATAACCTGTCAGCTAATCCAAGTTCAGGTGATGTCCAGTAAGAGCGGGCTTGAATATGATGAAAGGTAGTATCGTTTAAAAATATATTTGATTCAGATAAATCAGAATAAACTGGACTCTCTTGGCAGCGCCAAACTAACAGAACAAAAAAGAACGCAGCCCAAGAATAAGCTATCAGAAACTTATATCGTTTCATATACTAAATATTTAATATTAATCAGAGCGATTTTGTAATAATTTTATTTAAATCCTCAGATATTGAACTGTAATCTGGATCATCACAACTTGTTTCAATTATACTAACCTTTGACTTATTCTTTTTCAGTCCTGGTAATTTCATTAATGGTTTTAATATATTAGATGTTGGCTTGTTTAAAATAACAATAGAATCTGCTAAAAAAGCAGCAACTTCGTAAGCATTTAATTTATTTCCTTTTAAGGATAAATCAACTGGAACTTCCATAAGGTCTAAATCCTTTCTTTCAATTATAGCATATTCATCATTATCATGAATTAAAAGAACTGTTTTAATTTTTTTGTAAAAATTGCTAATACCCTCAAAATGTTTTTTATATAGACCCGGGACCATTGCTGCCTGCCATCCATTGCATATAAAAACATTAGGTGTCCAAAACAAATGAGGCAGCGTTGCCAATACCGCTTTTGAAAAAAAACCATATCTAATAGAATTATCTGATAAAATCCTTCCATTTTTTGATTTATAAACTAAGTTTGTTAATGGTTTAAACCACTTTTCATCTTCAAGAAAATAAATTTGAACTCGAGTCTTTGGAATAAAAGCACTCTTTGCACTAGCGATCTCTCTCTCTCCAAGAAAATCAAATGGTATTTCTCTTAGACGTATTACTTCTCTCAAAATATACTTTCTCTCACTTACATATCCATATTTTGGAATAACAGTCCTTATATCATGTCCTTTCTCTTGTAAGTTAATTGGAATCTGTACAGAAAAATCACCTAATCCTGTTGGATTAGCAAACGGAGTAATCTCTGTAGTAATATAGTAAAGTTTTTTTTGCATAAATTTGACTAGTTTTTAGTCTATTGATAATTGCTTCAGAGCTTCTTTCGCTCTAGGATAAAATTCACTACCAGGAAAATAATCTATTAATCGTTGAAATTCCTCTCTAGCTTTCTGAATATTTCCCATACTTTTATATGATAATCCAATTTTTAATTGAGCATCATCGTTTTTATCTGTACCCGCAAATGTAAAGACCCTAGAAAATTCAGCTATTGCTCTTTTAAAATCTTTTTGGGCATAAAAACATTCCGATAGCCAATATTGACTATTATCCGCTAGCTCATTTGTTGCATCTGCCTCTACTAAAGACTGAAAACCTTCTATGGCTCGATTGTATTCTTGATTTTGGAAATTTGACAAACTTTCCATATACTTTTGTTTATATTGAGCAGTATTAAACTCTGGAGCAGACGATATTGGTCCTCCGGATTTCAACCTAGCCATTTCATTATAGCTATTAGTTAGAGTAACTATCTTATTTTCAATATGTACAAGTCGATTTAAATTTTCTAAGGCGGTACTATCAGAATACCGGCTTTGTATCTCAAGGTTATTTATTTTATTACTAAGAGTATTAATCCTTTTCAAAATGACCAATGTAACTGAATCTTGCTGAGATTTACTTTTAACTGCTTGTTTGAATGCCGACATCAATTCTGGTAGAAGAATCTGATTATCCATTTCTAAAGAATCAACTTGGACACGAATTCGATCAATCTTCGCATTTAATCTTCGCTGTTCTTTTTCCCATCCTGATTGGGACAGAATAATGGAATTTTGAAAAATTAAAATTAAAAAAACTACTAAGGAATTTGAGCTAAACTTCAAAAGTTATTTCCATTTTATATAAAAATATCAAAAGAATTTACCGGTTAATTTTATTTCATCAAATAAGTTTAAATTAGTCGGTGTAATTAATACTTAGCTTCAATATCAAACCCAACATAATATAGCATGCAAATAAAAATGAACCTCCTGCAGAAATAAATGGGAATGGCAAACCTTTTACAGGTATCAAACCAACCGTCATAGCGGTATTGACAAATACATGGGAAATAAGAACAGTTGCAAATCCTATCAAAGCAAGACTAGAAAATCTATCCTTTGAAAGAAATGAAGTCTTAATAATTTGTGAACTCAAATATCCAAATATTATTAGAATGATAGCAATTGTAATAAATCCGAGTTCTTCACCAATAACGGATAGTATAAAATCAGACTCTTGCACAGGAAGAAATTTTAATTGAGTTTGGGTACCCTCACCCCATCCTTTTCCAAATATTCCTCCTGAACCTATCGCAGTTTTACTTTGAATAATTTGATAAGCTGCTCCTAATGGATCTTTTTCAGGATTGAATAATGTCAATATTCTATTTCTTTGATATTGAGTGAAAAAACTATTCCAAAGGGCAGGAGAAAGTAAACCTAAAAATATATTTCCAAAAAAAATAATAAGTGAAATATATCTTTTAGGTCTTGATAAAACTAAGATGATAAATAATACTAATGCCCAAATTGAAAAAGCAATTGAATGGAAAGCAGTCGCCATACTAAAAATGGGGGCTAAAAGTAAAAAAAGATGGAATGGGTTTGCCCCAGACCAATATAGCATCGGTAATAATGGAGCAATGATAATTACTGAAGTACCAAGATCTGGTTGTTTAAGTATGATAGCAGTTGGAAGGAGAACCAAAATTACTGGAA
>CAYFIF010000179.1:0-4277 GCA_964343085.1 uncultured bacterium
GCTGTTGAAGAAGGCATTGTTCCTGGAGGTGGAGTTTCACTTCTTCGTTCAATTAGTGCTCTAGATAAAGTTAAATTAGAAGATGAGCAAGGAGTTGGTGTAGATATAATGCGAAGAGCTTTGGAAGAACCAATACGGCAGATTGTTTCAAATGCAGGTGCGGAAGCATCAATAGTTGTTCAAAAAGTACGTGATGGTAAAAAAGATTATGGATATGATGCTAGGAATGGTAAATATGTAAATATGTTTGATGCTGGAATTATTGACCCTGCAAAAGTTGCGCGTGTTGCAGTTGAAAATGCTGCGTCAATAGCTGGAATGGTATTAACCACAGAAGCTGCAATAACTGAAATTCCTGAAGAAGAAAAAATGCCACCTATGCCACCTGGAGGTGATATGGGCGGAATGGGTGGAATGGGCGGAATGGGCGGAATGATGTAATATTATTTTGTCTGTATTTTATTTCATCAAAAAGCCTCAGCATGCTGAGGCTTTTTTATTTAAAAAACTATCTGTTAGGCAAAGTTCTAATAATGTAATTTTTTGAGTGCCAAAAAATAATTCTACAAAAAAAAGGTTTTTTATTGTTGATGGGTATGCATTTTTATATCGTGCACATTACGCATTAATTAGGAATCCACTTATTACTAGCTATGGGCTGCATACAAGCGCGCTTTTTGGATTTTCAAATATGATAATAAAACTAATAAAAAAAGAGAACCCTGATTATTTTGCCTGTGTTTTTGATTCAAAAGGTAAAACATTTAGACATAAGATATATCCAGATTATAAAGCAAATAGGTCAGAAATGCCTAAGGAGATGCAGGATCAATTGGTTCATCTTTGGGAAATATTAGAGGCTATGAAAATACCTGTTTTAAAATTAATTGGGATAGAGGCAGATGATATTATTGGGACCCTAGCAAAAAATGCCAAAGCTGAAGGATTACAAACATATATAGTAAGTGGCGATAAAGATTTTACTCAATTAGTAGGTAAAGATGTTTTTTTATATGCTCCACCAACGAAAAAATCAACTGAGCCAATAATATATGATATCAAAAAGGTAGAACAAAAATGGGGCGTGCCACCTAGTAGTATTATTGACCTTTTAGGACTAATGGGAGACAGCTCTGATAACATACCAGGGGTTCCAGGTATAGGCCCTAAAACAGCTGTAAAGCTATTATCAAAATATGGGAACATTGAAAATGTTTTAGATAATGCAGAAAATGTCGCTAATAAAAGAGTTAAAAATGGATTATCTCAAAATGCAAACGATGCTTTATTAAGCAAAAAACTAGTTACAATAATTACAGATATTGAATTAGAATATGGAATTAAAGACCTAGTAAGGACTGAGATAGATTATAAAAAAACATCTAAAAAATTTATTGATTTAGAATTTCAAGTATTAATTAATGCTTTGCAAACTTTAACCAGTCAAAAATCTGACTATCAGAATAATGAAAATGTGAAAAATTATGAAATCATTTCGACTATTGAAGATTTAGATAAAATGATTAATGATTTATTTGAATCTGTTCAATTTTCTTTTGATTTAGAAACTACGTCATTAAATCCCATCGATGCAGATATTGTGGGAATAAGCTTCTCGAATAAAGCTAATTCTGGCTGGTATATCCCTATATTATATAAAAACAAGAGTGCAGGTATTTTTTCAGATAATGATTTAAACTTTGTTTTAAATCGGTTAAAAAAATTATTTATAGATAATTCAATTTTAAAAATTGGGCAAAATATTAAGTTTGATATGCTAATATTAAAAAACCATGGGATTGATGTGGGTGGTCCTATTTTTGATACACTTATTGCAGCTCATTTGATTAATCCTGTTGCTAGATCAAATTCATTAAATAGTTTAAGCTATGAATTACTTAATTATGAAATGGTTCCTATAGAAGACTTAATTGGTAAAGGGCAAAACAAAATAACAATGGATAAAGTGTCTTTAGAATCTGTTGCATTTTATGCTACTGAAGATGCGGATATTACATTTCAACTGGCTGTTTTATTTAAAGAAAAGCTAAAAAGTTTGGGTCTTGATGAAATTTTTTATACAATTGAAATTCCATTGATTAAAGTTTTAATTGAAATGGAATATAAAGGAACATATGTAGACGTGGACTTTTTAAATAAAATTTCTAGTGAAATACAAAAAAAAATAGATGCTCTTAAAACTTCTATTTTTAAAATTTCAGGTCAGGAGTTTAATTTAAACTCTACTCAGCAACTTGCTAATATTCTTTTTGATAATTTGAATTTGCCAAAAATAAAAAAACGTAGTACGGCAGAAGATGTTTTGACTGAGCTTAGTATTCATCATGATTTACCAAAATTTCTTTTAGAATATCGAAAATACAATAAATTAAAAAATACATATTTAGATACCTTTCCTGATCAGGTTAACAAAAAAACAGGTAGAATTCATACTACATTTAACCAAACAATTGCTGCGACTGGAAGATTATCTAGTACCAAACCTAATTTTCAAAACATCCCAATAAGAAAAAAGGAAGGACGTGAAATACGTAGAGCATTTTCTACTCAGAAAAAAGGCTACAAAATTCTTTCAGCAGATTACTCTCAAATAGAGCTCAGGATAATGGCACATTTGAGTGGTGATGAGAGCCTTTGCAATGCATTTAGAAATAATGAAGATGTGCATTCTAGGACAGCTAGTAATGTTTTTAATATTCCAATAAATAAAGTATTACCAGAAATGAGAAGGATAGCAAAAATTGTAAATTTTGGAATTATGTATGGTGCTGGTCCATATAGAATGAGTAAGGAGCTGGGTTTATCCATTGTTGATGCAAAAAAAATTGTCGATTCTTATTTTCAACAGTATAGTGGAATTAAACACTATGTAAAAGATACAATTGAAAAAGCGAAGAAAGATAATTTTATAAAAACAATTCTTGGCAGACGTCGTCCAGTTTGGGATTTGGATAGTGATAATAGTATTAGGAGGAAAGCAGCTGAAAGAATGGCAGTAAATATGCCAATACAAGGCTCCGCAGCAGAAATGATAAAAATTGCAATGATTAATATTTATAAAAAAATTAAAAATAAGAACATGAATGCTCACATGATACTACAGATTCATGATGAATTAATTTTTGAATATCCTATAGATGAGGAATCAGAAATAATAAATATTGTAAAAACAAACATGGAAAATGCTTTATTATTATCCGTTCCTATAAAGGTAGATTTTGGCATTGGCTCTAATTGGTATGAAGCACATTAGTAGCAATGGAAGCTAGTATAACTCTAAAAAAAGTAGGAAAATTAATTGGTGATAAAACCATATTGGCAGGTCTTACTTTTGGTATTGAAAAAGGAACTTTAGTTGCAATTGTCGGAGTTAATGATTCAGGTAAGTCTACATTACTAAAACTATTCTCTGGGTTTGAAAACCCAGATTATGGACAAGTGTTTATCCAAGGTTTGGATATGAATAAACGAAGAAAAGAGACAAGGTCTTTGGTTGGTTATGTTCCAGATTATTCTGACCTTGATCCTTGGTTAACAGTAAGACAAAATATATTATTTACTGCAGCACTTTATGATGTACCAGAAAAGATCGCTAACCAAAGACTATTAAGATATTCTAATGAGCTGATGTTAAACTCATATTTAGATAGTTTAATACTTGATATATCTCATGGAATACATAAAAAAATTATGTTGGTTAGAGAATTAATACATGACCCAGATGTTTTGATTATTGATGAACCTACAAGTTATATGGATGCTGAATCTAGTAGACTAACATGGGACCTATTAAAAAAATTGAAAGGAAATAAATCAATAATTTATGTAAGCAATTCTCTTCATGAAGTTGAAGACTGCCACGATAGGATTTTAGTATTTCATGAAGGAAGAGTTATTATGGATGGGCACCTTGATTTACTATTAAATAGTACTTTAGATTATCATCAATTTCAAATTGAGTTCGTTACTCTATCTGATGAACTCTATAAGTTATTATGTAATGTTTCCACCGTTGTTTCACCTAATAGAATGAATAATACCTTTCATTTTTATGGTAGAACCCGTAAAGTTTTTTTTGATGTTATCGCTGCAACGAATGATGAAGAAATGATAAATCTAGAAGTAAAAAAACTTGGTTTACGTGATCTGCTTGATTCTGAATTTGCAGGTAGAGGGATAGAATGATTTGGGCTTTATTATTGCGGAGGTTTTGGCTTTGGAAAAACAGATTACTACCCAGTATCATTTTTATTTTT
>CAYFIF010000180.1:0-4271 GCA_964343085.1 uncultured bacterium
CTAGTCTTATACAATATATCCTTAAGAAAAATTCTATTGTAAAGAGTATTGTAAAAACCCATTCTAAAATAAAAAACATGTCTCTATATTTAGATGAATATTCCGGAATGCTCTCAAGTAAAACAGAAAAAACACTGAGACTAATGCTAGCTATTAGTACTATGTCAAATATTCTCCCGCCAAGAGTATCAGTGCCATAGATTATTAATTTTATTTTCTTTTTTAATCTACTCATTATTCTCTACTAATTCTTTTTCTCCAACAGAAGAGTCTTTTGCACCTGATTTTTTGTCTGGAGGAATCTTTTCATCAAACTCAACTCTAAAAACCACGACGACCATGGTATTTCCATCGCCAACCTGATGTGTATTGACCTTGTCAATGACAACATAAGCATCTAGCTCTTTTGTGCTCCTATCTTTTCTAACCTCACTCATCCAGGTATTCATCTTATTTTCAAGTGATTTTGTCTTGAAATGATCCCATCTCTGAGTAATGAATATTTTGAATTCTTGTTGATTCATTATCTAATATCTGCAAAATAATCGATTTTACTATAAATCAAAAATTTCAGCAGATCATATTTTTTAATTAGCAAAATTTTCCGCAAAACAATGCATTTCTTACAAAGGATTATAAAAGTGAAGAAAAACCGGTAGGTTGTTTCATCCCCTCTCTCGGATACCTTATGTTAGCCAAAGTTAAAGAACCATTTAGCTAAAAGTCAAAGTACTTATTTTTCTTTCCAAAATGACCTTTTTTGGTTTTTTTTCAAAAAAATTATTCTGACTTATGTTGAGATTATATATTTAGACTTATCTGGTCAGTTTGTTTTTTTACTGGTTCTATCCTGATTTGGATTTATTTTAATATTGTTAGAACTTTTTCTCGGATCATCGTGCCAGTGACCATGTTCCTCAGACCATACTTTACCTGGAGGAGGATTATTTTTATCTAGTTTAGGTGGAGTTTCAATCCTCCGAGGTCTGGTCTCCACAGGCCCTGAGATTTGTTGGGGGGCATCATGCCAGTGTCCGTGCTCCTCAGACCACACTTTTCCTGGAGGTGCGTCTCCTGGAGGTTTTGGACTAGATCGGCTTGTGTAGGGCAATATAGGCGACTGAGAGACCGGTAAGGACTCACTCCCAGAATCGGAAGATCCAAAAAATAAAAATATAAATACAGCTATCGCTAAGCCTGCGATAAAATACACTACATTATTTGTAGCCTCTTTAGTAGTTCCATGACAAACTTTGTATTTCTTACCGCTACCGCAGTGACAGGTTTCATTTCTTTTGGGTTTCATGGTTTAAACCTAAATATAAACCCCATTAAATGTTAATCTAATTTAAAAATAAAATCATCGGTAGATTTAGGTGTGAAAAGATATATCTCTATATTCTTGATAATGGTATTAGTTTGTGGGCAAGATAGTCCTGATCCGCTTAGATTTGGTATAAATCATAGTGGCGATATAACATCCATTGATTTGTTTCGATTGTGGGATTTGAAAAATTCATTTCCCAAAGACCCGGTTGTTTTTGTTGGCAGCTCAAGCATTAGGAAGTGGCGCACGTCAGAATATTTTCCCAACATTCCTATAATAAATAGAGGATTCGGTGGGTCTCATATATCTGATGTGAACTATTTTATAAATGAAACCGTTTTAAAATATAAACCCCGAGTTATAGTTTTTTATGCAGGAGACAACGATATTAATTTCGGAAAAAGTCCTAGAATTGTTTTTGAGGATTATAAGTACTTCTTTCGCCAAATTAATCAAGAACTTCCAGAGACTAAGATAATATTTATTCCGATTAAACCAAGCCTAAAACGCTGGGCCCTTTGGGACAAAATGAAACAGGCAAATACCTTAATTAAAAAATATTCAAATGAGGAGCCTCTGTTGTATTATGTTGACACTGCGTCTCCGATGCTCAACAATAAGGGGCTTCCGATAGGGGCGTTATTTGTTAGCGACAGCCTCCATTTAAGTAAACTGGGTTATGATCT
The DNA here is from genome assembly GCA_964343085.1 of uncultured bacterium. GTDB lineage: Bacteria > Fidelibacterota > Marinisomatia > Marinisomatales > UBA1611 > CAZLPW01. The sequence continues at coordinate 2,014 of CAYFIF010000180.1, forward strand.
TTGGAGCAAGATTCTAAAACCAGTACTAAATAATGTCCTCCTTTCAGATTCTTAGTAAAACCTAATAAATAGTTTATGAGAAGAAATGATATAGACTGGATTAGAGCCCTAGCCTTTTTTTATTGATAAAATACCAGGCGGTCATATAAATAATTATTTTATTTTTTAACATCTATTTTTTCTTCTAAAAGATAGACCTCATTCATTGCCTTTCTGATTAAAATATCTATGTTTTCGTGTCTCTCATCGGGATTTAATCTTAAATATCGATCAATAATTTCGAAAACCATGTCCCAACCGATCATTAGCTGTTCTGGGTATAGTTTAAGGCTTTTTATTTGAGACTCTAACATTTTATTGTATTTAACATCATTGGGTTTTCTTTCTTCAAACTTATTGTAAGGGTTAAAGCTGTCTAGAGCATTTTTGTGGCCCGTTACATACCCGGTTATAAAATATTTTGCATAATTCTTCTCAGTATCATTAACTGAGTTAAGGGCAGTAAAAATATCATTCCCAGTACTCATCTGACCATTCAAACACTTAAATATAAATAAAAAAATGATTCCCTTTTTCATTTTTGACTCCTTTAAAAGAACTTATTTATCTAAATCATATATGTTTTTTTCACCATACGATTGATAGATTCTTCAGAATTATAATCGACTACATTCTCTATTGGTACCCAAATAATATCAATAGACTCACTACTTATAATAATTTTTGTTTCTTCTGGATCTACCTCTATTAAATAGCGCACATCATAATGATAGTGCCCTTGTGAGCTTTTACTCTTTGGTATAAAATGGATATCAGCATCAAAAATATCTGTTGTAGCTAAACTATATTCTTCTATCCCGGTTTCTTCTTTCATCTCACGTATTGCAACATCCAACAAATTTTCTTCATCATCAGCGTGACCGCCAAATTGAATCCATTTATCTAACTTCTTGTGGTGGTTCAACAAAATTTTTTCTTTGTCAGGGCTTGCGATCCAGGCTGAACCAGTAAAATGACCCTTTGTGCTATGTTTTGAAAAACAATCTTCTTCCTCCAAAAATTTTATCATCTCAAGTGGTGCTTTTTCATGAGGGTATCTTTCTGAATATTGACGAAGCTGAGTCTCTAACAATACCATAATTTTATGAGAACCTTATTCACCAATAATTTTTACCAATACTTTTTTATTTCTTCTACCATCAAACTCTCCATAGAAAATCTGCTCCCATGTACCAAAGTGTAGTCTTCCATCTGTCACTGCCACGACCACCTCTCTTCCCATTATCTGCCTCTTATGGTGCGCATCTCCATTATCCTCGCCTGTTAGATTGTGCTTATATGCCTCGCTGCTAGGATCAAATGGAGCCAATTTTTCTAGCCAAAGTTTATAGTCTTGATGCAGACCTGCTTCATCATCATTAATAAAAACTGATGCGGTTATATGCATCGCATTGACTAGGCACAAACCATTTTCAATTTTACTTTCAATGATCACATTTTCAACATCAGAGGTAATATTCTTAAAACCCATTCTCTCAGGGATAAAATATGTCAGTTCTTTAAAAAAATTTTTCAATTTTGATACCCTATTTTTTATTTTTTCACTTATAATAAAAATGCGGAGAGAGAGGGATTCGAACCCCCGTTACACGCAAGTGTAAACTGCATTTCGAGTGCAGCGCATTCAGCCAGACTCTGCCATCTCTCCATATTTATTTAATCTATTGCCAAAATTTATAAATCATAATTTTGTTTTTCGTTGCTTAAGAAAAAAAGCAGTTAAAAGGTCTGAACACAGATCCTCTCTTATTCCACCCAATACCGAGGTTTTTGAGCCTATTCTTGAGTCACCACAGAGCTGATATTTAGAGCCGCAGCATCCTCTATCTTCATCATAGGAGCCAAATACAACTAGAGAGATTCTTGAATTAATAATCGCACCCGCGCACATTGAGCAAGGTTCTTTTGTTACGTACATTGTGCACCCATTTAGCCTCCAGTCGCCAAGAGTAGATGAAGCAGCTGTTATTGCTAATATTTCAGCATGTGCTGTAGGATCTTTGAGCTGTTCTTTCTGATTATAACCCTTACCAAGAATTTTCCCATTTTTTAGTACAAGAGCCCCAACCGGAACCTCATTTTCATCGTACGCTTTTTGTGCTAGTTTTAGTGCTCGACCCATCCAGATATCGTGGTCTTCCCTCCTTGGGAATACGTTTTCAAGATCAGTCAAGTTAATTTCTTACCAGAGCACTAAC
>CAYFIF010000181.1:0-4224 GCA_964343085.1 uncultured bacterium
TAACTGGTTCAGTTGCCATAAAAACTGTACCAAAAAGAAAACTTCCCATAACTAAATGATAATGAGGGGGAATACTTAGCATAGCATTAGATGAATAAGGCGCAATAAGGTTAGTCACAGTAGCCATAAAGACTAGGCCAATAACAGACCCTAACATTACTCTCCAACTTGTTATACCCATGAAAATAAGGAAAATAGCTCCTATAATTATGAGCCATTTATTTGTTTCACCTATTGATCCAGGAATCCAACCTAAAAACATATTTATCCAAGAATAATCAAAAATGAGTTCTAAACTAGCCTTATTAAGTAGATATACCGCATTTGCATCTGTCTTTCCTGCTGCTATACTGAGTGCAGTGGGACCAGAATAACCATCTGGTGCTAACGCCCAAACTTTATCACCTGAAATATTTATGGGATAGGTAAAATAAAGAAAAGCTCTAGCCATTAATGCTGGATTGAAAATATTCATTCCAACACCCCCAAATATCTCTTTCCCAATTACGATCCCAAATGATGTTGCAATCACAACCTGCCAAATAGGAATCGATGGCGGTAAGGTTAAAGGAATCAAAGCACAGGTAACCAAAAACCCTTCAGAGATTGGATGCCTTCTTAAAATGGCAAACAATATTTCCCAGAAAGCACCAGAAACAAAGGTGGCAATTAAAATTGGTAATATCGTGATTATTCCGATTTGAAAGTTCTGAAATACTGAGGTCTCTTCGCCAAATGTTAATGATCTTTGAAAACCAATATTATATGCTCCAAATATATAACATGGTATTAGAGCTATAACCACAGATATCATTACACGTTTTATATCAATACTATCCCTAATATGAGGACCAGACTTAGTCCGCTCATCAGTACTAAATAAAATAGTATCAGTAGCTTCAAATAATGGGTGAAACCTTTCTAGTTTTCCTCCATCATCAAACAGCGGTTGCATTTTATCAAGTAAATCTCTGATAAATTTCACTGGCTATCCTTCGCGTTCCATTAGATCAAGACCGTCTCGAATTACAGCACCTACATCAATCTTACTAGGACAAGCGAATGAACATAAGGCAAAATCTTCATCATCGCACTCCCAGATTCCCAGTTTCTCCATTTCTTCAATATCCTTAGCAAGAATAGCCCGGTAAAGGGGATTGGGATATATATCCATTGGCAAAACATTTTCCCATGCATTTAATGGAACCATCGCACGCAGTTCTCCATTTTGAGAAGTAGTAAAATCAAATAATTGATTACCAAAAGATAAAAACGCATTGAATAAACTATATTTTGATTTGCTAGACCCAAGAGATAACATTCCTAAGAAAGGTCTTTTTACCTCATCGTTTATGATACTAACAGTAGAATCATAAAATCCTAAATAATCTTCAGGATTAATTTTCTTACCTGTCAATATATTTCCAGAAATAATCCTAACAGGTTTCTTAATAACCTGGGAATTAATTAGAGATTCAATACTAGCCCCAGAAACAGTCTCAACTGTAATTGGATTTGATGCTCCAGAGCCGCCTATGGTTACAATAACTTTTGGGTCATAAAATCCCAATTCAAATAATCTTCCAAAAGTCAAAACATGTTGAGCATCTACTGTCCAAACAACATCACCCGGGCACAAAGGTTTCGTGTGATGAATCTGTATACCAATATTCCCAGCTGGATGAGGGCCTGATATTGTTTGGGTCAAAACATCATCAAAATCCATTTTTTTATTTAAAGATAAAAAAACATCCCCTTCTGTTAATCTGCTAAGTACAGTAAGGCCTGTTTGAAATATTTTCTTTTCGGTCTCAATAAGATTACAAATATCTACAGCTAGTGGAGCAGAATTATAGCCAGAAATAAAAATATCCCTAGGCATCTCACTTGGATTGGCAACCTTATTAAACGGTCTTTGACGAATTAAAGGAAATAGATTTGCTTCTAATATATGATCGAGAATTGTTTTCCGATCGGATCTTTTTATTTCTTTTTGACTAAATGATTTAAGTTTAACAAATTCATTCCCATTCCTAGAGATTTCTATTTTTTCAATTACCCTTCTATTACCAATTTTGATATTAGTAATTTTACCTGATACCGGAGATGGCCATTTAACTTGAGACTTGTTTTTATCAAAAAACAATGGAGACCCTATCTTTACATCATCACCTTCTTTTACAATCATTTTTGGCTTAACACCTCTGAATTCATTCGGTTGGACTGAAACTTTTTCAGGAATTTGTTTAGATACAACTTCAGATTTAGGACAACCTGAAGTCCTTATATCGTGACCCTTTTTTACTGATATGTGATTCAATTAATTGTTAAATATTTTGCAAGTAGAAAACTAAGGAGCTATGTATCCAGTTAGCTAGAGGTGTCCAATAAATCCCAAAGATTAATGTAGGAACTGCAGTTATTAAAAGTAACGCCGTCATCATCGTAGATGGATGTATTAATGACTCACTTTTTTCACCATCAAAATACATTACTTTAACAACCCTTATATAGTAATACAAAGATATTACACTATTGATTCCCCCTATAATTACTAGCCAGTAAAAAGACTCTCCACCATTAATCAAAGCAGCAAAAATATAAAATTTAGCAATAAAACCTGCCGTGGGAGGGAGACCCGTTAGTGAAATCATAAATAAGGTCATAACAATTCCAATAAATGGCATTTCCCAACCCAAACCTTTAAAATCATCAAAGGTTTCCCCTTCAGTTTTATTTTTTACTACTATTAAGACAAAAAATGCTCCCAGATTCATAAATAAGTACATAATGAAATAAAGCATGATTGCATAAATGCTTTGGCTTGACATAACAGGTAAAGCAAGCAAAATATAGCCAGCATGAGCTACACTAGAATATGCTAGCATACGCTTTATACTGTTTTGTTGTATCGCAACAACATTTCCTAGAGTCATGGTTATAACAGCAAGAAGGCTAATAATATCAGGCCATGCCAAGATTGAACTTGATACTGAATCTGCGCTACTTACTAATGCACCACCATCAGAAAAAATTTGATTAAAAAACCTGACCATCATCGCAAAAGCACCCGCTTTTGGAGCGACGGAAAGGTAAGCTGTAATAGTAGTTGGAGAACCTTCATAAACATCAGGTGTCCAAAAATGGAAAGGCACAGCTGAAACCTTATAACCAAAACCTGCTAAAATCATAATTATAGATAATAAAATAACTGAATTTGACTCTGAACTGCTGTTAGTTATAACCTTTTGAATCTCAAAAAAATTTGTACTACCAGTAAGGCCATATATATAACTCAACCCAAAAAGCATAATCCCAGATGAAAAAGCTCCATATACAACATATTTTAGGGCCGCTTCATTAGACTTCGTATTCTGTTTTAAATATCCAGCTAAAACAAAAGACATAATGGACACAATCTCGATTGATAAATAAACCATAATCAAATCAATAGATGAGACCATTAGAAAAAGCCCAAATAAAACAATTCCTAATAACGTAAAATATTCACCCTTTCTATACTCATTTAAATCATCGGAGTAAAGACTAATTATAGCAACAAGAATCGTAGAAAAAATCATTAATATTTTAAAAAATGTTGAAAATGGATCTAAAACAATTGCATTAGAAAATAAGGTTGTTATCCGATTATGATCCTGAAACCACAAAATGATGGTAATAATAATGAGGCCTGCTACCATTACCCAACCTACTCTATCAGACTTGGAACGATCTAAAAATAAATCATAAATAATTGATATTATAATCAGCCCAGTCAAAAATAATTCGGGATAAAAATAAGATAGACTTTGAAGATTATCCACTTCTAAATACTAGCGTAAGTTGCCAATGTAACAACATGATCAATTATAACATCCATAGTGCTTGAAATAATATCAAGATATGGAGCTGGATATATTCCGAGGAAAAGGGTAATAATCAATAGGGGAACAACAGTAAATAATTCTAATCGATTTATATCAGGAAGATTAGAATATTTTTCATTTAACTTTCCAAAGAATACTCTTTGGAATGCCCATAAAAAATAAGCCGCATTTAAAAGTATACCAATCGTAGAAGCAATAACAATACCTTTATATACAGGAAATGCACCAATGAAACACATCGCCTCACTAATAAAGCCTGAAAGCCCCGGCAATCCTAGACCCGCAAAAAAGGCAACTGCAGTAACACCTGTGTATATTGGCATCTGACTGGCAATAC
>CAYFIF010000182.1:0-4224 GCA_964343085.1 uncultured bacterium
CCGACCTTTGGATTATGATTCCACTGCTCTAACCAGCTGAGCTACTCCGCCATAAATATCGGTTCTAACAAGACAGGAAATTATATTGCAAGTTTTAATAAAACTAGTCGAATTCTTTATGTTATTGATTAATTTTGCAAATTAAAAAATAAGGATTTTGCTATGTTTACAAACGTTGACGATTTTCTTAATATAGTAAAAATTAAAAACAATGGTGAATTTGAATTTCATCAGGCTGTACATGAAGTAATTGATTCAATTTGGGATTATCTTCAAGATAACCAGCAATATTTTCATGCTGGTATTTTAGATAGAATTATTGAACCTGAGAGAGTGATTATTTTTAGAGTACCATGGAAAAACGATATTGGTGAAATTCAAGTGAATCGTGGATATAGAGTAGAATTTAATTCTGCTTTAGGGCCATATAAAGGTGGTCTGCGGTTTCATCCCTCTGTTAATATTTCCATCCTTAAGTTTTTAGGATTTGAGCAAGTTTTCAAAAATAGTTTAACCACACTACCAATGGGTGGTGGAAAAGGGGGATCGGATTTTGATCCAAAGGGTAAAACAGATAATGAGGTGATGAATTTTTGTCAAAGTTTCATGACAGAGTTGTACAGACACATTGGTCCAGATACAGATGTTCCCGCAGGTGATATCGGTGTGGGTGGAAGAGAAATAGGTTTTATGTTTGGGCAATATAAAAGAATTAAAAATGAATTTACCGGTGTCTTAACCGGTAAAGGACTAAATTGGGGTGGGTCTTTGATTCGACCTGAGGCAACTGGTTATGGTTGTGTTTATTTTGCACAAGAAATGCTCAAGGAAATAGGTGACAGTTTTGATGGAAAGATTGTTTCCGTTTCTGGCTCTGGAAATGTAGCACAGTATGCTACAGAAAAATGTATTCAATTAGGCGCAAAAGTTGTAACACTTTCTGATTCTTCTGGAACAATTTATGATAAAGATGGAATTAATCAAGAAAAGCTATCTTGGCTTATGGATTTGAAAAATAATAAACGCGGAAGAATTAAAGAATATGCTGATAATTTTAAATGTGTCTATAAAGATGGTTTGAAACCATGGTCAGTGAAGTGTGATATTGCTCTACCTTGTGCGACCCAAAATGAAATCGATGGTTCTGATTCTAAGTTATTAATAGATAATGGCGTAATGGTAGTTTCTGAGGGTGCAAATATGCCCTCAAATCCAGATGCAATAGAAAACTTTCTTAAAAATAATATATTATTTGCGCCTGGAAAGGCTGCTAATGCTGGAGGTGTAGCGACCAGTGGGTTGGAGATGAGTCAAAACAGTATGAGATTGAATTGGGCTAGGGATGAGGTGGATAATAGACTAAGAGTAATAATGGAAGATATACATTCTTCTTGCGTTAAATATGGAAAAGATCATGATAAAATAAATTATGTAAAAGGAGCGAATATTGCAGGGTTTATTAAAGTAGCAGACGCAATGCTTGATCAAGGTGTAGTGTAGCTAAATACCTGTAGATTCCTCTTCATCCATAGTCGTTTCTTTATTTTTTGAGGGTTTTGTTATAAATCCAACTCCGTTTTGCCCATTAATATAAGAAGAAAATGGTGTATCAAAAGTATAGTGGTCAACAAACAAACCAGAGTTAACTTTATTTTGTTTACATAGCCAATTATAATTTATGAGTTCCGATTTATTTTTTTGGTCAATTGTAAAATATCCAATATGAAGACTAGTTAGGTTTTGAAAAAAATGGCTTCCAAATGATGGATCTATGGGTAAGGAATCCATTCCAATCTCAATAATTACTTTAGCTGAACTTATCTGTTGCCAGGTAACAGGTATCCCAAGCCATGGATCATTAGAGCCCCATCTGCCAGGTCCAGCTAAGATATAATTTTTATTTTTAAAATACTTTTTATTGAAAAAATCTAGCTCATTGGCTATTTCTTTAGTTTTTGAAATTTGAAATCTATTGGGACTAATATATAAAATATCTTGAATTTGATTTTCTAATCCATCTCCAAGACAAATTGTACTTTTGCAGAATAAATTTTTTGTATTTTCTTCCATTATTTTTTGATTTTTTAATCCAGTAACAACCATTGGTTTTATTTGTAATAAAGAAAATTTTGGAAGTTTATTTTTATTTAGATTAACAGCAAACTCTATTTCTACTGGGCATCCTAGAGCGGTTCTTCCTAAATCTAAAAAATGAATTAATAGTTTTGTTAAATCTAACTGCCTTAATTTTAATATTGGAGCGAAAGATAAAATTCTTTTTCCAGCATAATTTAATGAATCTCTAAGAACGTTGTCTTCAAAAGTAAGAGTGCTTGCTAACCATTCCAGAGCACCATCATTTTCTGCTTCCTTAAGGTTATAAAGAGATAAATCAAAAAAATTCTTCTCATTATTTTTGTTATTTAAATCTAAACCATAAAACTGATTTTGAGAATTTTCTATTATGGTTTTTGTGGAATAAAACTGAGGTATAATGTTGGGATATTTTGGTGAGATTCTTAAACTTTTTTCACCATCGACTATTGTTTTTCCAAATCCTAAAGCTAAGTATGCAACTCCTTCGTTCCTTTTCATATATGAAACCGGATAATAGTTTATACTTTTTAAAACTCCACTGATAGTTGGATAAAATCTATTGCTATTATATGTTTGGCCAGCAATTTCCATTATTATTACAGCCATTTTTTCTTCTTCTATTCTGTGTGAGGTGTTATTCAACAGTGCTTTGGCATCCCCTTTGAAAGTTGAAGCATATACTTTTTTTATTGCCTTTTCTAGTTCTAATATTCTATTTCTAGGGTTTTTATTATTATTCGGTAGCATAAAAGTTGAATATGTCCCTGATAATGGTTGATACTGGGAATCTTCAAGTAATGATGATGAACGTATTGCTAGGGGATTATTGTGATCACTAATAAATGACTCTAGCTTTAACATTAGATCTAGTGATAGGTGAGATTTAATAAATAATTCTTCCAAATCAGAATCATTATTATTTGAAAGAGCTTTTTCCCATAAATCATTATCTTTCATAAATTGATCAAATTCATCTGTCCCAATTACTGCTGTGATAGGTATAGAAACTTCAAAATCTTTAAAATCTCTGAATAGGTCTGGATCATTTATAATCTTTTGTGCAAAGGCTATTCCTCTTGCTTTTCCACCCAATGACCCTCCTGATAATCTGTAAAATTTGGACTTAGTTTTTTTCCTTTTATCTGGGGTATAATCTATTATAGTATTCTTTTTTTGTTTTTCTCCTCCTTTCTGAAGGTAATTGACTAGTAAATTCCTTAATTCATTTCCACTTTTGTAGTCTTTATTATCAATTGGGCGAAGTCTAGTTGCAAGTGTAAACTCTGTTCTAGCAGCTAACCAATTGGAAAAATGATTAGAATTTGCATGAAATAATAATGATTCTTCTGGTACATTATCTATGCATTGTATTAATTCTGTTATATTTCTGGCTTTTGCAACTTCGGTATCATCAGGTAAACGAAAAATAAAATCTCCAAAACCAAAATTTCTAGTAATATAGTTGCGTAAATCACTAAGCATTGTTTTTGAACCCTTGTAAAGAAAATTAAAGTTTAATTCATTACATATATCCTGATTTTTTTTGTTATTAGAATGAAGCATTATTGGCATCGTTGGTTCAATTGATCTTATCCAAGAGGCAAATTCAAAGCCTGCTTTAGGGTTAATTTTTCCGTTTTTATGGAAGCGAATATCAGAGATAATGCCAATCACATTTTTACCATATCTTTTGAAATATTTTTTTGCTGATTCATAGTCAACGGCTAATAAAATTTTTGGCCGACCTCTTAAATGAAGCAGTCTTTGTGCATGATTTAAACTTTTATTAACTAACTCTTTAGTTTGGTATACTATTTCCCTATAAATAAGTGGAAGTAATATTGAATACATTCTAGGAGAGTCCTCAATTAGCATGATTGCTCTAACGTTTCCTCTTAAGATGTCAAGTTTTGCATTTTTTCTATCTTCTGTGTGTTTAATAATTGCCGGAAATACAGAAGCATCGCCTGACCAAATAAAAACTCTATCGATTGATTGAGGGGATATAAAATCTGGTAACTGTTTTAATTCTGTTTCATCGAATGCCAACAAAATAATAGGTTTGTTTGGGTATCTCTTTTTAATAATTGAACCTAAAGTTATAGGGTCCTGATCTTCAATTCGAAG
>CAYFIF010000183.1:0-4193 GCA_964343085.1 uncultured bacterium
CTGTTATCTTTGATCATTTAGTACCTCAAGGAGTCGATGTTATTGGCTCTGTTGGAGAGATTCATCAAATACAACAGTACAATAAAAAATCTGGGGAAGTCTCTCTTTGGAATCCTTATTTATTTTCAGGGATGCCAAGATATTTTAGGATTATCCCTCAAATTCCTTCTTTTGATACATTAATTAGTTTGGCAGGAAAACTATTTAGTGAAATTTTTCTTTGGTATATGGTTGGAGGGATGGGTTTTTTCTATTTTATGCGATATAGGGGTTTAACGGTTTTTTCTTCTTTTTTTGGTGCTTTTTCTTTTACACTATTTCCTCACTACCAAGCTCTTTGGGCTGAGGGCCATTTTACTAAATTTAGAGCTGTTATGATGTTGCCTTTAGTCATTTTTTCGGCATATTATTTTTTTAAAAACAGAAATATTTTTGGTGCTGTTTTATTTGCATTAAGCTTTGGGAACCAAATTCGAACACAGCACTATCAAATTGTATTCTATACAGCCTTATTAATTTTTTCAATAGGGGTTTATCCATTTTTAAAGGATTTAATTCAAAAGAAATGGAAAAGATTTTGGCTTAGCGTATCATTACTTATTTTTAGTTTAACCTGTGCATTGTTTTTATCTGCCCAACCATTATTTTTAGCTGGAGAATATTTACCATTTTCTTCTAGGGGATCTAATACAATTGATTTATCAAAAAACCCCGATGATTATAAAATTTCCAATGGTTTAGATATAAACTATGCGACCCAATGGTCAACCCATCCTTATTCAATCTTTGATTGGATTATCCCAAGGTTTCATGGAGGTATGTCATCTGAAATTTATGATGGCGAAAAATATCCGCATTTAAATGGGAAAAATATTCCATCATACTGGGGGTATATGCCCTTTACTCAGTCGTATGAATATTTTGGTCCACTAATGTTTATATTAATTAGTATAGCTTTATTTTACTTCAGGGATAATGTATTTTTGCGAAGCATTATAATTTTTTGTGGTTTTTTAATCTTATTATCATTTGGTAGGCATTTCCCTTCTTTTTATAATGTGTTTTTCAATTATTTACCCTATTTTAAAAATTTTCGTGCCCCTATGATGAGCATTACTGTAACTGCATTTATTTTTTCAATCTTATGTTCATATGGATTTAATGCAGTATCAGAAAAATTGGCGGGATTTGATAAAAAAGTAATAATGATAATTTATTCTGTATTTTTCTTTATTGGACTATTTATCTTATTTATATCAGATGGATTTTCTTATTTAAAATTTGGAGAGTCATTACAGCCACAAGTAGAAATTATAGTAAAAAATATTAGACAAGAGTTTTTATATAATGATTTAAAGCGATATTTTTTTATTCTGATAATTTCTTCAATTGCTATCGGTGTTAGCATAATTAAACCAAACCTTAAAACTGGTATACTAGTTTTTTTGATTACTATAATGGTTATTGATTTTGTTGATATCCAATCAAGAAAAAAAATAAAATATGTAAATAAAAATCGTTTAATTAGGAATTATTTTATGCCTACTGAAACAGATAAGTGGTTAATGAAGCAGGATGGCTTATTTAGGATTCTTCCGCTAGGCAAACTTTTTGGTGATAACAGATGGAGTTATTTTCATCAAAGTATAGGTGGTTATAGTGCAATTAAAATGAATAGGACAGAAGAAATAATCAAAAATTGCTTATATAAAAATTTAGATGGTACTTTTGGAATTAATGAAAATATACTAAAAATTTTAAATGTGAAATTTATTATTAGTCCTGGTATCATAAATCATCCCAGTCTAATTGAAAAATTTCGTGATCCTGCAACTAGTTGGATTACTTATAGGTATAGGGACTATATTGAACGTGCATATTTTCCAGAGTCTTATGTTCAGATTAATAATTCAAGGGACAGATTGTTAACTCTAAATGATTTATCATATGATCCTTTGAAAACCACAATCATTGAACAAGAAATAGATTTTCAGCTAAAGCCATTATTTGATAATAAAATAAAGCTGCTTTTATTCTCACCAAACCTTATTAAGTATGAGGTCAAAAATGATCAAGATGCATTAATGGTACTATCTGAAACGCCTTATTCACCTGGTTGGAAAGCCAAGATCAATGATGAATCTGTAAAAATATTTAATGCTAATCATGTTAATATGGCTGTAATTATGCCAAAAGGTAGAAATATATTAGAATTTAAGTTTTACCCAAATTCATATTACAACTATCGTATTTTAGAAATGCTAACCGCAATATTTTTATATGGTATTTTGATTTATATTTTATACTTTAAGATTAATAATAACAGAAAGTTAGTGATTGGTGAATAGTTTATGTGCGGAATAAGTGGTATAAAAGCTAAGGGAGATCAAAAGAATAATATTCAATTAATGTGTGACTTATTAGATCACCGGGGTCCAGAAAATTCATCTTTTTATAATTATAAAGAATATTGGTTGGGTCACAATAGACTAAGGATCATAGATATAAAAAATGGTGATCAACCAATGTTTAGCCATGATAAATCAATTGCTGTAGTATTTAATGGTGAAATATATAATTATCAATCTTTGAAACTCAGATTAGAGTCAAAAGGCTACAAATTTAAAACTGCATCTGATACAGAAGTTTTGATTTATCTTTATTTAGATAAAGGTTTAAAAATGTTTGATTCTTTAAATGGAATCTTTGCATTCGCAATATTAGATAAAAATTGTAATCGTCTTATTTTGGCACGAGATCATTTTGGGGTTAAGCCTCTTTTTTACTATCACCAAAATGGTAATCTGATTTTTGCTTCCGAATCAAAAGCTATTCTATCCCATCCTATGGTAAATAAAGCTAGAAACAAGAATGCAATTCATTTATTATCTAATCTAAGATATGTTCAATCTGAAGAGACGATTTTTAAAGGAATATATAATATTCCGCCTGGTTGTTTTATGAAATATGAGAATAATAGCTATAAGATAATGAAGTATTATGATTTCAATCCAAAAATCGATCCATTGGATTCTCACCAGGCTCAAGAGGGAATAATTTACCATTTTAAAAATGCTGTCCAAAAACAACTTATCAGTGATGTCCCAGTTGGTGTTTATCTATCCGGGGGGATAGATTCTTCTGCTATCGTAGCCATTATGTCGGACTTGGGTTTAAATGATATTTCAACATTCACTTTAGGCTTTAATGAGCCAACTGATGAATTTGAAAGTGCAAAAATAATTTCAGATCGGTTCAACACTAATCATCATAAACTAAATTTAAATTTGAATCCTCTTCAAGGTTTTCCTAATGTGATATGGCACTCAGAAGTTCCGAAAATAAACCTTCTTCAGGGTTTTGCCATGTCTAGTTTTGTTAGTAAGCATGTTAAAGTTGTATTAGGAGGGTTGGGTGGTGATGAATTATTCGCAGGCTATGATATACACAAAATTTTTTATATGCTTAGATCATTAAATAAAATTATACCTAAATCTATGGAAAAATTAATTGGTACTCCATTAGGTAAAATTATTTCTGCCTTGCAGAGATCAACAGGGATATTAAAGATGGATGAGTATAGACGTGGTTTGGAAACAGTGCTTGCCTCTGGAAATATTCTAAAGCAATTACTTATTCTTAGGAATGTTTGGGATCAAGACTCTTCACTATTAGCAGTTATATACACACCTGATTTTATTAGAAATGGGATTAGGTCTGTTAAAGATGAGTTTAAAAATATAGCTTCTAAGTATCAAAATAAATCTTATCTTGACCAAGTCCTTTCTATTGAATTTCAAACAAAAATGGTAAATGATTATTTATGGACAGAAGATCGTATGTCTATGGCTAACTCTGTTGAGCAGCGTGTACCTTTTTTGGATAAAGATTTAGTTGAGTTTTCCTTTTCAATACCTGCTGAACTAAAATTAATAGGGGGTAATACAAAGTCAATTCTAAGAGCATCATTAAATGATTTTCTGCCTAAAGAAATTATTAATAAAAAGAAGTGGGGATTTTCGGTTAACCCATACTTGCAATTTAAAAAAGATCTTAAAAGTACTATTGAAAAAATTTTGACTAAAGAATATATACACCAGCAAGGTATTTTTAATTATTCTTATATCAAATCAATACTCGATTATAAGCCACATCCAAAACTTAGGTGGCATTATAATTTTTTGTGGATTTTA
>CAYFIF010000184.1:0-4181 GCA_964343085.1 uncultured bacterium
CCAGATCCTCTTCCTGCTGCTATGGGCCTTTTTAATACCCCTAATTTTGATAAATTTTTCTCTTCATAATTTAAGTAGAGACCTGAGGACTCTGCCGGTCCTCCAGAACTATGGCAATGTGCACAGTTTATATCTAACCAAGCCCTTGCCCTTTGATCCAGGCTACCATCATTTTCATTTTCATAGTTTACAGTTCTAGGTAAATAATTAAAATTTTCAACCGGTTCAAGAATTCCCAAATTCACCCACCTAGTAATCTGATTAATTTTCTCATTGTCATATCGATAAATCATATTCAAATTTCTAATCTTTGGCCCGATTGGTTGTAAAAAATTATTATTTACATGACAAGCTTTACATTGATTTACATTTGGAACTGAGTATAATAATTGATTTCCTACTCCATTTTTATCTATCCAAGAAACTGGAATTCTATCACCAGCTATTGATAGATAAGCATCAGTCTGTTCCTCGTTCCAGACATAGGGAATCGCCAACCAATCAGTTTCAGTTTTTATCAATAATCGTGTTTCAATTAAATTTCTATTACTATTTATTTTTCTAAAATCATCCGGATAATAAAATGTTTTTATTATGGTTGTTCCAATCGGAAAAATCAAATCATTCTGATCTGTAGTAATAATTTTTCCTTTAGGAATCTTAATGTATCTTAATTTTTCAGCGTAATCAGAAAAAAGGGGGGATGCAATCTCATAGGATATTATTCCTTCAACCACAACCTGAGATTTTATTGGGTTTTTAAAAAATCCATAATCTGACAAATTAGGTAATGCATAATTCATTAGATTATTTGAACAATAAGCAAAAATTGGGAAAAATAATAATAATTTGCTCATTAAAAATTAATTTTTCGTTAACAATACGGTTTTTTTGATTGGATTCAATCTGCAATCACACTCTATTATATTTGTATTAAATGAAGCAATAATTGGCTTATACCAAGTATCAAAATTGTTTTTAATATCCAAATTAAGATATTCAGCATTTTTATTATTCTGGATGCATAATCTTTTATTATATAAAATTTTACCATCCTCCGATAATAATTTCGGATCTAACATACCATCATAAATTATATCTGGAACGTTTCTGCCAAATCTTAAAAATAACAATTCTCCAATTTCATGTTTCAAAGTAGGTATTTGTGGTTCTTTCTTGTATATATTATTATGAATAAAAACTGAAGACGTGTAGGGATTATAAGATGGATCATTTATCGGTTCTTCGGTTATATAATAACTAACAACCGCAGTTCCTGCTGTTTTATTATTTATAATTAAATTGTCAAAAATCTCTACTTCTTTTGTTGCCATTATCATTATACCTGTTCCTGATGGAACTTTACCGACTATGTTCCCAGGAGGTGCAAAATTTTCAAAATTATTTTCAATAATATTGTTTTCATATACTCTGATATTTCCACCAGATTTTTTTACTAACCCAGGAAGATCAAAAACTAATATTCCACCTGTATTTTCATAGGAATTATTTCCATAGACATCCGCTTGAATAGAATTTTCAATTTCTATACCTGCAACATTATGATATGCCTCAGAATATCTTACAATAATATTTTCTGACTGCCCCACATAGATACCAGCATCAGATGCACCAGTAGCAACACAAAATTCAATTAAAACATTCTTACATTGAACCGGATACAAACCATATGCTCCATTTTCCTCGCTAGGCCCACCACTCCATCGCGCTTTAACTCTTCGGAAGGTTATACCATCAACGAATTGGGTCTTTACAGCATCTCCTTTTGTGTCAAGCACAGTAAAATCCTCTAAAACAATATTTTTACAATTAACAATGCTTAAACCTTGGGCACCTTCTATCTGTTCTTTAAATGAAATAATGGTTTGATCTATTCCATTTCCCTTGATTACAATATTACTTTTCCCTTCAAGAGACAAAGTACCTAGAATTGGTATTACTCCATCATTTAACCTAATTGTATCTCCAGATGAAGCTAAAATTAATTCAGTTTGAATGCGTTTTTCTTCGTTTCCTAAAACCGGATTAGGCATGATAAAATAAAATAAAATCAGGACAACAGGAAAATATATCTTCTCTCTGATTTTTTTAAGACAAAACTGGATCCTTTTTCTAAAACAATCTATATGACTAAACATTATTGTATAATACCTTGCATTAAAATACCACATAACCAAGCTCCATAGGTACCAGCAGCATAACCAAGAACAGCTAACAAAACTCCTACAGGAGCTAACGAAGGATGAAAAGCTGAGGCAACAATTGGTGCCGAAGCTGCACCACCAATATTTGCTTGGCTACCAACGGCTAAAAAGAAAAATGGAGCCCTAATTAGTTTTGCTACAATTATTAATAGAACCGCATGGAAAGTAATCCAAAGCGCTCCAATAATGAATAAACCTGGATTTTTAAATATAGAAAAAATATTCATTTTCATACCAATCGTCGCTACAAGAATATATAAAAACACACTCCCATATCTTGAGGCACCCACTCCTTCCAAATTCTTTAAATTAGTAAATGACAACAAAAGAGAAATACTAGTAGCAAAAACAATTATCCAAAAAAAGCCAGATGTAAAACTGAATTTTTCTAGCATTGGAAAATTAGACTTAATAAATGGTGCAATAAAATCAGATGCTTGGTGAGCTATAGCTGTAACACCAAAGCCGACTGATAATAGAATAAAGGTATCAGAAAGATTTGGTGTGCGATTGATATTCAATCGAAAATTTTCCATCTTCTCCTTTAATCTTTCGATGGATGAATTATCGGAATCCAACCACTTATCAATTTTTGTACTTACTCCAATTCCATATAGCAAAAATGCCATCCAAATATTTGCAACGATTACATCTACTGTAATCATTGATGAAAATAGACTATCACTAACAGAAAAAATTTCTTTCATTGCTGCCTGATTAGCACCACCGCCTATCCAACTACCAGCAACAGTTGTAAGCCCACGCCATAGAGAGTCAGGACCAACTCCCCCAACTAAATCAGGAGAAATAATTGAAACCAAAAATACTGATAATGGCCCTCCTGCTATAATCCCAAAAGTTGCAGTGAAAAACATAATTAAGGCCTTTGGACCCAGTCTAACAATTTCTTTTAGATCAATGCTAATGGTTAACAATACCAAACTAGCTGGTAAAAGGTATCGTGAGGATACAAAATAAAGACTCGAAATTTCGCCCGAAATAATTCCTAATGAATTAAAGATAGACGGAATAAAATAACATAATAATAATGAAGGAATTACGGAATAAAACCTAATCCAAAATGGCTTATTACTATTAGAAGTTTTAAAAACAAATGCTAGGATACTTATTAAAATACCCAAAACAACTGCGTCATTAGTAATCAGAGGCTTTGGCATAATAGTATCAAGTTATATAATTCTCTTATTACGATTAATTTTCTTATCCTTTAACAAACTAATAGCATTATTTATAATAATTATAGCCTTGTCAATATCTGATTCAGAATTAAATCTACCAAGACTAAAACGGATCGCTGAATGAGCTAGCTCATTATCTCTTCCCAATGCTTTTATAACGTGAGATGGCTCCAAATTAGCACTACTACATGCAGAACCAGTAGAGCAAGCTACATCTCTAATTTTCATAATAATACTTTCAGCATTTAATCCAGGAAAACATAGATTAAGGTTATGGGGCAGCCTATTTTTTAGTGATCCATTTAATATTACTTCAGGATGCTTTTCTAAAATAGAGAAATAAAATTTATCCCTAAAATCCTTAAGACGGTTATTCTCTTCTCCTTTTAATTTTTCAGAAATTTCAGCAGCTCTTGCAAAACCAACTATTTGACTAACTGGTAAAGTTCCTGATCTGAATCCACGTTCGTGTCCGCCACCATCAATTTGCATTTTAAGTTTAACCTTTGGTCTTTTTTGACTTATATATAAAAATCCTATGCCCTTAGGACCATATATTTTGTGTCCTGTTGCAGCTAGCAGATTAATATTCATTTCATTTACTTCAATTTTTACCTTTCCAAATGACTGGCATGCATCAACAAAAAATAAGACTTCCTTATCACGACATATTCCCCCTATTTCCAGAACTGATTGAACAGTACCGATCTCGTTATTTGCATGCATAATTGCAACCAACACGGTATCTTTATTAATT
>CAYFIF010000185.1:0-4160 GCA_964343085.1 uncultured bacterium
TTACTATTCCCACACATTCGCGGGGTTTTTTGTTTGTGGGATGATGGGTAGATTTTTGTATGGCAAATAAACCGATAAGAAAACTTGCAGCAATAATGTTCACCGATATTGTCGGCTATACCGAACTCGCATCAACTGATGAAGAAAAAGCATTCAATCTAATAAAGAAAAAAAGAGAACTACTCCTACCGCTCATTAAAAAACATTCAGGAAAACTAATTAAAGAAATTGGAGATGGTACACTAACAAGATATTTTGATACAGAAGATGCTATTAAATGCGCTAATAATTTTCAGGCGCATACCAATGATGATCTACAAGTAAGAGCGGGGATACATACGGGTGAAGTCATTATTGAAAATGAAGATGTATTTGGTGATGTGGTAAATATAGCTAGTAGGCTTGAATCTATAGCGCAACCTAAAAGCATATTTGTTTCAAAAGAAACAATAGACAAATTAGAAAATAAAGAAAGCCTAAAATTTGTATCCCTAGGATTACAATCATTGAAAGGAGTTGGAAGACTGATTGAAGTTTATGCTCTTAAAGATAAAAATCTTCATACACCAGATCCTAATGATTATAAAGAGAATAAAGTAAAAGCTCACTCTGATGATGAAGTACCATCAATTGCGATAATACCATTTGAAAATAAGGGCGCTGAAGAAGATGTTTTCTATGCTTATGGTATATCTGCAGATTTAATATCAGATTGTAGTAATGCAGGTCTAATTAGAGTAGCAGGGCTAAAGGATATTGAAAAACTAGACTATGCCAGTCTCAATTATCATGAATTGTCAAAGCAACTTTATGTTCGTTATATTGCTCAGGGAACACTCTGGAAGATGGGTAAAATATTTCAACTTTCTATTGAGCTTTATGATACTAAAAATAATAAAATCGTATGGGCAGATAGGTGGCAAGAAAGCTGGGATAATCTTCCAATGATCAAAAGTAGCCTATCAGATGGACTCTTTAAAGCATTAGATACAAAAACAAAGATACAGCAAAAGCCAGAAACTACAAATCCCGAGGCTTATGAGTTATATTTAGAGGCTAAACATAAATATTTTAAGCGCAAGAATTCTGATGATATTGCAACTGTTATGAATTTGCTGGAAAAAGCAAATAAAATTGATAATAACCTTATTGTAGCAAAAAGATTAGTTGGTATTATTTATTTTGACCAAGGGGATTATACAAAGGCTGAACAAATTGATAAGTCTTGTTATCAACTAGCAGTAACAAATAAAGATAAACTGCAAATGGCACATTGTTTATCTGGTATTGCGACTACAAATCTTCGTAAACATGAACTAGAAACTGCATTGAATTATTATAATAAAGCAGTTGCAATCTTTGAAAAAATACAAAGCAAACGCGGCTTAGCACTTTGCTTAAACGGGATTGGTACCATATACCAATATAAGGGGTTTACAACCAAAGCAATAGATTATATCAATCAGTTTCTCAAGTTAGCTAAAGAAATCGACAATAAATTTTTTCAATCAATTGCGTTGAATAATTTAGGGGCATTATATAATAAAAAAGGTGATTCTGATGCTGCTTTAGATTATTATAATAAGTCTCTTTTAATTGCAGAAGAAATTGGGAATAAACCTTCGCAAGCTCAATATTTAAGAAATATAGGCTATATTTTTCAACTTAAAGGCGTTTTTGATTTAGCTGAAAAATATTTTAAAAGGTCTTTAAAAATAGAAAAAAAATTAATGAATAAAGTTGGAATTTCAGCTAATTATAATCTTCTCGGTCTTAATTATCTACCTTCAGACTTGGATTTTGCATTAGAATATTTTGAAAAATCATTAGAAATAAAAAAAGAAATAAAAGATGAAAATGGATCTGCGGAAGTTCTTGTAAATATGGGTATTACTTACCAAAAAAAATATTATTTCCAAGAATCATTAGACTGTTTAAATCGTTCACTTTTAATCTCAGAAAAATTCGATAATAAATTACAGATTGGTTATTGCTATCTTTATATAGGGTATGTTGAATATTTAATTGGAAGTAGTTTTAAAAAAACTTTAAAGTATTATGATAAGGCAAATTTATATTTTGATAAAATTGAAAATAAACAAGGTATAGCAACTTTATTGGTTTATTATGCGCACATCTATTTTGATAATGGTGATTTTATTAAAGCAAAACAAAAAATTTTAAGTGCAAAAAATATTCAAGAACAAACGGGTTTGAAGATTTCTTTATTTACAAAAATATTATTTTTTCTTTGTCAAAAACATTTTGGGGGGAAATTTGATTTATCTGATTTCATGAATGAAATAAAAGATAGAAACCAAATTAAAATCCAAGATTACTTTTATATTTATCTTCTAACAAATGATAAATCATATCTTAAGATTGCAGAAAATCAAATTCAAAATGAAGCGAATCTTAGAAATGGTAAATCAAAAAGTGATTTTTATAATTTTCGTTTTGCCAATCGAATCATTGAAGAGTATAATAAAATATTTCTTTAACTAATTTCCCCGCATTTGTGGGGTTTTTTGTTTGTGGGAAGATGGATAGATTTCGATATGCTTAGGCATTTATCATTATTACTATTTATTGGGTTGGCTTTTGGACAAAATATCTCTGTTTATATCCCTAAAATAGATTTATTTGGCTTTGAGTTGTCTACATGGTATTTATTGGGCTGGGTGAACATATTTTTTGGAAAAATAGCAATTCTATATTATGGATATAATAAAGGTTGGGATTTTTCTAAATGGTTAACTCTCATACTTTTTGCAACTACTGGTGCAGCAATTGGATCATTATTTTTACCAACAATCGTTGGAACACTTATAGGGTTTTTAGGATGTTTGATTTTCGGAAAGAGGTTGTTAGGATTTCAGCATGATATAGGAATTGTTATTGCTTTATTTATAGCAATAGTATTTGCAATAGGAAGAGTGGGTTGTTTGATAAATGGTTGTTGTTTTGGAAGCATCACAACTTTACCTTGGGCAATAAACTATCCTATTGGGACACCTGCCCACTGGCTTCATTTATTTTCGGATTTTATTTCCAATAGTCATTCAATTAGTCTCCGTATTCATCCAATACAACTTTACGAAACTATTTTTCATATTGCTTCTGCAGTTATTATTGTGGTGTTATGTAAAAGATTGAAAAACAATAATACTATATTGCTATTCTACTTTGGTAGTTATTTAATTTTCCGGTTTTTCATCGAGTTCATACGAGATATGAATAATGTTTGGTGGTCTGCTTTAAATTTCGGTCCATTATCCTTATTTCAATGGTTTTTATTTTTCATGGCATTGGGATTAATTATATCAGGAGTAGCACTAGAAAAGAACCATAAGTCAGTTTTTATAAAAGGGAAAACAAATCCTATAATAAAATATGATTTAATAATTATCCTATTCTGTTTCATTGTTACTTTAATTTTTAAAAATCAAATACAAACAATACATTTAGTACAGTTAGCTATAATACTGCCGATGTCTACTTTTCTAAATTTTCTTGAATTAAGGAAAAGGTATACATTTTTCTATCCAATTCCAAGATATGTAACTGCATCGATGTGTGCTTTACTTTTTTCTACACCGATTATAAGTCAAATAGAAAGCAGGTTAGATAGTAATCAATCGATTAATACTAGCCAAAAAGATAATAGCAAGAGGTGGATTTACACCATGAATGAGCACAATAACACACTATTGAGAATTGGAAATAGAGGTATGACATTTCAAGAATTTAATCGAAGAAAACAATTACTTAATCTTTTTTCAAATCAAGCAATTGTTTTGGCACAGAAGGACTATGATAAATTAGTTTTGAAAGATGGTAAAGAGTATCTGGGAGAATACATAAAAACTGAAAGAAAAATGGTGTACTTTAAAAAACAGAATGAAATGTCGCTCAGTATTATATCCACGCGGGATGTACAAACACTACAATTACAAGATGGAACATTTGTTATTGAAGAAAAATCAGACTCCAAAAATATTTACGATGAAATGAAAAATAATAATGAGTCAGGAATTCAATATTATGGTTCAATCGGAGGTGGAAAACAATCTTTTACAGTTCACGGATGTGATAGTGAATCTAGCTATGATATTTTTCATTTAGCTGCTGGTTATGGTGCCGAGAAAATTAAAATAAAG
>CAYFIF010000186.1:0-4111 GCA_964343085.1 uncultured bacterium
AAGCCATAACCTCTATAATCAAACATTATGGCATTTACACCAATTTCCTTAAACAGGTCAATATGGAAAATTCTATGAGAGATATTAAAGGAGTTACCAGAAAAGTATAATACTGTAGGGTGAAAACTATTATTCTTATAATGCCACAGGTGAAGGCTGTCTGTTTCTCCATAGCGAATAAAATGTTGGTCTATGTTATATGATTTAGGAGGTGGGTGATATGTTGTTTCTGGATGAAATATAATATCATCTTGCCAGAAATAAAAAATCCCTATAATAAAGGAGTATATAGTGATACTCAAAATAGTAATCAGATAAAAAGCTTTTTTCAATTTTAAATATTAACCTTTTTTAGACTTTTTAATTTTTTATTAGTTGCTATATTTTCTGTAAAAAAGTTTCTATGCTCTGGAGAAAGTTTTTCTGATGTTTTTGCCATTTGATCTATTGAAATATTTAAATATTTATTACTCAGATCATTCTTTGAGATTTGACGATAAGCTAAATGTAGATTAAAAGGTGTTTCAATAGAAAATTGATACATTAGCCTTGTTTGTTTTTCCAAATCCAATTCGACATTTGCTAAAATTTTTTCAGCAGCACTTGAATTACCAATCTCAATATATAAAAGGGCTAATAGTGTATTGGCAAAAATCTTATTCCCACGAGTCAGATACAAATGCCACTCGTTTCCTTTTACATTTTCGATTATTTTTTCAGTATTCTCTATAGACTTATTTATAAAATCAATTGCTTTTATATTTTCACCAATCCCTTTAAACCCAAGGCAAAATAAAAGATTAAAATCAAAATGGGAATTCATCGCCACTCTCTCCTTTGATATGTTTGCAGTGTCAATCTCTTGAAGTAAATCAAGACCCATTTGCGGCTCTCCGAGCTTTATGTAAGCGTTTGAAACACCCAATGCTGCAGCATACATATACCAATTCTTTTTATCATCATCACCTCTAATTTGATTTGCAGTCCTTTCTAGGTATATAGCCTTATCTAAAGAGCTTTCATAATCACCAATAAGGGCAAATACCTCCATCTCTTTTTGAATCACACCTGCCAAGCGTTCTATTTTCATTTCATTTTTATATAAATCAAATAATAACCCGTAATAAAACAATGCATCTGAATAATCAGAATAGGTTTCCTGAAAATACGAGAGCTGTCTCATGCTTTCTTCATATATCAACATAACCATTGGATCTGACAAATTATTTTTAACCCCCTTACCGCTCTGCTCTGCTGATTTCTTTAACAATTCGACTGCAACATCATAGTCTGCATCACTGCTTAGTGAAGCCATTCTAGATCTTAGCCTGTGGTACATACCTATTGCAAAAGATGTCATATAATGCTCTGGGTACTGATCTTTGAGATC
Source organism: uncultured bacterium (assembly GCA_964343085.1). GTDB lineage: Bacteria > Fidelibacterota > Marinisomatia > Marinisomatales > UBA1611 > CAZLPW01. The sequence goes on from CAYFIF010000186.1 coordinate 1,391, forward strand.
ATTTATTCCAACCAAAGCCTTTCTTGCAGTAAAAATTTTTCTGGTTATTTTTGGGATAGTCCATATATGTATCATATGTGCGATAGGTAGCGTTGTCAAAGCCAAGGTGTTTGTTCTATCATATTTTAAAGCTAATTCACAATCACTAATTAGTGAATTGATCAATTTTTGGCCTTCATCTGAATCATGCATGTTCCAGAAGCCACCATACCAATATTTTAGGAGCCTATATAGACTCCGTGTTGAGAGCGCATCTGCATATGAAGGATCTCTTTTAACAATCTCATCAAGCTTTTCTATCATAATATCAATCATATTCTGATCCTGGCTCAGATTATAGGCATCTCTTTTTGCTTGCAAAAGCATATCAAATGTATTGGCACTGGCCGCAGGATCCATTAGCACTGATTCTTGATCAGAGGTTGATATTTCGATATCAAGATTATTTACAATATTAATAGCTACCTCATCCTGTATACTAAATAGATCATCAATGTTCTTCTCATATGACTGGCCCCATGGTACACTCCTATCTTTAATATCTACTAATTCAACCGTTATTTTAACTTTGCTTGAAGATCTTATGATGCTACCAGTTAAAACAAAATCTATTTTAAGATCTTTTTCAATCGCATCGAGATCAATTTGTTTGTTTCTATAATCTGCGACATCAAACCTTGAGGTAACTGAAATTGTTTTTACTCTAGAAAGTCTTGAAATTATTTCTTCGGTCAAACCATCAGCAAAATATGAATCCCCTTTCATTCCTTTATTCTCCAAATATAAAACCGCTATTTTTTTTTCATAGCGATCAATATCATCAGCAGATGATAAACTTAAAAGTGGAAGTAGAAACCAAACCAAGCCTCCGATGAGAGTAAATATTGCCCCAGTAATGGGGAAAATAAATTTTTTAAAAACAAATGACTTATTAGGATCTAATTTGGCCTTAACTGTATTCAAATCAGTTACAGGTAGATCATGAGAACTGATACAATGTACCTCTACTTTTTGCCGTACGCCCTTAAGATTCGGTTGTCCAATAAACTTAGTTTCATAATCAGGCAGGCTTGAAATATTTTGCTGTATTTTACCAGAAATAGCAATCCCTCCTGGTGCAGAAAATGGCTCGATACGTGATGCTACGTTTACATCATCACCTATAATATCACCTCCTGTGAAGGTAATTTCACCTTCATGAATTCCAATACGCAAAATCAATTCTTTGTGAGCTTTTGCAGCCTTTTGAATATCAATCGAGCAACTGACAGCAGCGCTAGCAGTTGGAAAAGTTAGTAATAGACCATCTCCAATTTCTTTTAACCATTCGCCTTTATATTTTTTAACCAATGGCTGTAATACATTTCTCTGAGTCTCAAGAAGTTCCAGTGCTCTAGGCTCGTTTTCCGATGATAGCTTCGTAAAACCTACAATATCGGTGAATACAATAGCGGCTAATTTTCTTTTAGATTCTGGCCCCATAAACTGCTCTTATTCTATATTATATATACTAAAGATGCTGATATTTAAATATAGAAAATTCATCTGGATAAAGGATCATCCAGATCTGCCAAGACATACGCCATCACAGTCATGGCAGCGACACATTTATTGAACGAATTAAAATCGATTTTATCAAAAGTATCAGCATTTGTGTGGTGATACCAAAAATATCTTGAATTATCAACTTTTAGTGACATCGCCGGGACTCCCCTATTGTTTAATGGAATAATATCAGCCGCTCTACCACCATCAGTGATTTTCGCTGCGTCTATCGGAGCCAATAATTTCGCGATACTTGAAACGACCGCCTTCGCCTCTTTAGAACCGGTAAACCCGAAACCCTTAGGATTGAAGACACCATTATCTGACTCAATGGCTACTACATGATTGTCTAGATCTTTTGAGTATGTATCAGCATATGATCTACTACCCCTGCCTCCATTTTCTTCATTTGTCCAAAGAACACACCTTATTGTCCTTTTTGGCCTAAGGCCGAGACCTTTAATTATGTTTAAAGCCTGCCAAGATGCAACACATCCACCCCCATCATCGTGGGCGCCTTGACCTACATCCCAGCTATCAATATGTCCCCCTATCACAACAATTTCATCCGGATATATGGAGCCTTTAATTTCAGCTATAATATTTCTTGATAACCTATCAGGAACCATTTTCGATTCTAATTCTAATCGCAATACCACCGGATTCCCACGATCGTATATTCTGCCAATCATCAAAGCATCTTCAATCGTTAATGCAGCATGTGGAATTTTTTTTATGCTTTGCTTGTAACGCATTGTCCCTGTATGCGGGGTATCCATGGACCAATCAGCTACTGAACGAATTAGACTAGCCCTCGCTCCGTATTTTGCAGCAATACTCGCGCCATTATATCTATAGCTAACTGTCTCGCCATAAGTTGTAAAAGGCATATTGAACAAAACAATATTACCCCTCACTTGTCTCTTTTTTTTTTCTAATTCTAATGAATCATTCACAACTATAACTCTAGATGTGATCCCACCTTTAGGGGTGCTTACACTGCCCCCAATTGCTAGTATATTTAATTCTTTTTTAAATGGTTTTAGTAGTCTAGCAGACTCTTTCCCACGGATATATGCTGGAACCTTGACATATTGCCCTTCAACATTAGAAAGGCCATCCTCTTTCATTGTTTTAATTATCAAATAAGTTCTTTAGAGAATGACTTCTGAACAT
>CAYFIF010000187.1:0-4109 GCA_964343085.1 uncultured bacterium
CCAATAACTATTAACATTATTCCAAAAAGCATAAGAGCAATATGCATAGAAAATGGTTCACCAATTATATACTTTAAATAAAGAACAACTATTTCGGTAATTATCCCAAAATTTAAAAAAAGCAATCCAAAAGAACCAAAAAGGTGTAAAGGCTTCTGATCATATCTATCAAGAAATAAAATAGTTATCAGATCAAAAAACCCATGGAATATTCTTGAACCTCCATATTTTGTGACACCAAATTTCCTTGCCCGATGATTTACAATAATTTCTGTAATTTTAAACTTCTTTTGACCAGCTAGAGCTGGTATATAGCGATGACGCCCTCCAAATATATCTAATGATTTTATTACTACGTTTTTGTATCCTTTTAAACCACAATTAAAATCATGAATTTTGACTCCTGTCATAACTTTGGTTACAAAATTAAATACCTTTGATGGAAATGTTTTATTTATTGGATCATTACGAACCTTTTTCCAACCAGAAACCAAGTCCCAACCTTCTTTTAATTTATTTATTAATCTAGGTATTTCTGCTGGGTCATCCTGTAAATCTGCATCCATTGTTATAATATAATCTCCATTCGCAATTTTAAATCCCTCTGCTAATGCTGCAGACTTTCCAAAGTTCTTATAAAATTCAATTAATTTATGTCTCTTATTTGTCATTGATAATTCTTTAAGATATTCTGAAGAACCATCTGAAGAACCATCATCAATAAAAATAACTTCAAATTCAGTATAGATTTCTAAACTTTTTCCTAACTCCTTAACTAGATCCGGCAGAGATTCTCTTTCATTAAAAACAGGGATAATAACCGATATTTCCATTTCAACTCTGAATTAACTTCCAAGCACTATTTAAATCGACTGCTTTAAGATTATGTATTCTATTATTAATATCAATCAATATGGATTGATTACTCTTATTATTACTAACAGTAGCCGATGTAATAAAAATATTATTATTGCTTAATGATTTTGAATTATAGCGATAACTAAATCTTCCTGAACTATTATCTGGTTTAATTCCCCACAAAATTTTTGTTATATCATTAGGGATTATATCATTTAAAACTGGGAATACCTTAAGAAGCTGACTGTAGTTGTATTTTTTATTTTCTAATATATTCCATGCAATGAAGTCATCATTTGTCAACCAAATGAGCAAAAATTTCCTTCCTAAGATATCTTTAAATTGAATAAACGAGCTATCTCTTTGAGACATATAATGGAAAGTTAATTTCCCTAGATAACTATCTGTGGATTGAATTTCACCTTTTCCTGAACAAGACAAATAAGTTGTAGTTAGATTTTTATAACTTTGAGTATTCTCCAAATCTGATAGATTTAGGTTTTTTTTAAGTACACAACCTTGAATAAAAACTAATATAAAAATGAGAAACTTGTAATTCATGAACAAATAAATCTATGGTGATAAAACTTTAGTACTATCTTCTACTACAGCTTGTTGGATATTTTTTTTCATTAATTTTTCACTTCTAGCCTTTACTACAATGTTAAAATGTTCATTTATAACATCACTTTTTGAATCAATAGATAATGATTCTCTAATATACTTAATTGCATTATCATAATCTTTTAATTTAAAATATATCCAACCTATAGTATCAAGATATGGCGCAGAATCAGGTTTGAGCCTGATAGAGTTTTTTGCTAGCTCTAAAGCTAATTCATAATCCTGATCCCTCTCAGCTAGACTGTATGCATAATTATTAAAAGCCTGTGCATCAGTACTATCAGTAGAAATTAAATCAACATATATTTCGTCAGATTTGCTCCATTTCTTTGTTATATCATAAATCAGAGCAAGATTATGTTTAGCACTTCTAGATTTAGGGAAAATAGCTAATGCCTTGATTAAATAATTTTCTGCATTTAAATAATCCTCGGTTTGGTAGTATGAAATTCCTAATAAATAATTAATTGTGTAATTCTTATCAAACTTATTGATTACTGGTGAAAGATCTGATATTGCTGTTTGTGGACTTTTGTTTTCTAAACTTATTAATGCTTTATTAATGAAGCCTCGAACATCATTAGAAAAGTTTTTTAACAAAATCTTATTATATTTTTCAGCATTCTCTATTTGTCCTTCATTTAAAAAGAGATTGAAAAGTTCATTAATGACATCAGCATCGAGGCTATCCATTTTATAAGCATTCAACATTTCATTTATTGCTAAAGTAGGTTTATTTAATTCACTGTAAATTGCACTTTTTTGCAATAGAAGTATTTTGTCAAAATCATTAATCTCCCCCATTTTTTCAATTATAGATAAAGCTTTATCATATTTATTATTATATAATGCTAAATCTTTAAGCGTCCCAAGATATTTGGTACTCGTTGGAAACTCGGAAATTAATAAATCACATATCTCTTCCGATCGTTTATAGTCATTAATCGCTAAAGATATTTGAAGCGCATTTTCCAAGGCTGATATAACATCAGAATTAATTTTATAAGCTGAAATATAGTGATCAATAGCATTATCCCATTTTTTCTGAGCCCGACAAATATCAGCTAAAGCAAATATATAATCAATATTATTTGGTGCAATTTTGATTAATTCATTGTATACAATTTCTGCTTCAATAAATCTTTTTTGAGATAAATATAAACCACCTAAAATTTCATAAGCTTCTGTTTCTTGGGGATTTAATTCCAACGCTATATCTAAATGATTTTCGGCTCTTCTGTTTTTTCCTAATCTTATATACGCATCTGCTATTGAAACATGAATAGTCGGGACATTTGGATCTAAATCAATAGCTTCTTGTAACTCAAGTACCGCAGCGGCATAGTTTCCTTGTTTAATAAGAAACTCTCCTTGCATAAAAAAATGTAATGCCAAATCCTTATCACTTTGAGAAATTTTAGTTTGTGCTAAACAAGGATATTGAACTATAAAAATAAAAAGTGGGAATAAAGTTATTTTTCTAAAATACTGCAAAATTATATTAATTTTCATAAAGTATTATATCATTCCCGCCTTTTTGTTTAACATTGTACATAGCCTGGTCTGCATAATCAATTAATCCTTTTAAAGATTTATCCTGCGTTGGATACTCAGACATTCCAGCACTTATTGTCATTTGTACTTTTTCCCCATCGTAATCAAAAGGATATTCAGCTATAGTTTTTACGATGCGTTCCCCAACAGGCCTTGCATTTTCAGCTGATGTATTAATTAAGATTACAACAAATTCCTCTCCTCCATACCTAGAAACAAGATCAATAGCACGAACATTTTCTTTTAAAATATTTGAAACAGTTTGTATCACATAATCACCGTATGGATGGCCAAGAGTATCATTAATTCTCTTAAACTTATCTAGATCGAACATGATTACTGTAATAAAGTGCTGAAATCTTTCCGCCCTTAATATTTCTTCTTGAAAACGTTCTTTAAAAGTTTGGTGATTAAGTAATTGTGATAGCCCATCATGAGTAGCATCTTGATATAATTTATCATATTCTTTTAACCAAAAAATTGCAGACCCGAGAATTTTTCCAAAAAAAATTAAACTATCTTGATTTTCGGCTGAAAAGGGAATGGGATTAATTCTTTCAAGAATAATTGAACCAATATCTTCATTATGAACTCTAATCGGGACTCCCAAAACAGAACTATAGGCAGGTTGATTATCTCCTCCAGTAGTATAACGACCAAGATTAGGATAATCCTGCTTCCAATCGATACTTGAAATAATTTTCCCGGTTGAAATTGGTAAACCCATGAGTGTACCATTAACATTGAACTCATCAGATACATTTAATTCTTTATTTATTCCATCAGTGATTTTGACTATACAATTTTGTCCATTTCCTTTTTTTAATGAGACTGTTAAACAATCATAATCAAAAGATGACGAAATTAAATATTGAAATTTTGAATATGTTTCTAACTCATCTAAACGAAAATCTAAAGTTGTTAAGACATCTAAGATCCGTTTTTTATCAAGCAAGTCATTTCTTTGAATTTCAAGTTTATCCAAATTTTTTAAGGAATATGTCACAAAATACCCAAGCGTACCTAAAATGGCTTTTTCAGAATTTTTTATAACACTAAAATGTTTAACATAT
>CAYFIF010000188.1:0-3991 GCA_964343085.1 uncultured bacterium
CAGGTGGCTGTTAACCACTTTGTCGGGGGTTCGAGTCCCTCCTCCGGAGCAAAAAATAATTGTTTATTAATATATACTCTAAAGGGGTTCCTTGGTATCCTTCTATTTATGATGGTATCATGTCAAAAAGATCCTAATCCGCCAAAAGCTGATTCAAAAAATCATGAAATAACTTTACATGGTGATCAGCGGATTGATCCATATTATTGGATGAGATTATCTGATGAACAAAAATTAGCGAGTAACCCAGATCAGCAAACAAAAGCCGTATTAGATTATATTGGGGAAGAAAAAAAATATTTAAAAACAAGCTTAAGCCATACCGTAGGATTGCAAAATAATATTTATGATGAAATTATAAGTAAGATAAAAAAAGAAGATATGTCTGTGCCATATTTTTTGAATGGATATTTTTATTATCGCAGGTATGAGCCCGGAAAAGAATATGCTATATATTGTAGAAAAAAAAGTTCTCTAGAAAGCAAAGAAGAAATTTTAATTGATGAAAATTTATTATCTAAAGGACACGACTATTTTTCCTTAGGAGATTTTGATGTTAGCCCCGATAATAAATGGTTAGTATATAGTGTGGATACATTAAGCAGAAGGGTTTATGAATTGTTTTTTAAAAATTTAATTACTGGAGAAATTTTAATTGAGACAGTGCCTAATACCACGGGATCTGTAGCGTGGGCAAATGATAGCAAAACATTATTTTATACATCCAAGAATAAAATAACTCTTTTATCAGAAAAAATATATAGACATGTTGTTGGGCGAGAAAACACTAAGGATGAACTAGTTTATTCTGAAAAAGATGATTCTTTCTATACATCTGTTTACCGTTCAAAATCAGGTAAATATATTATCATATCTAACTCTAGTACCCTATCCAGTGATTATCATTTTCTTTTAGCTGATGATCCTTATGGTGAATTTAAAAATTTTACTCCACGTTTAGATAATCATGAGTATGCTATTGCACATATTGATAACTATTTCTTTATTTTAACAAATAAAGATGCCCCCAATAATAAGTTGATGAAAACATCAGACTTTTCGACCAATATATCAAATTGGGAAGTGGTTATTAATCATGATAAAGATGTACACCTTATAGAGATGGAGATATTTAAAGATTATCTAGCAATAAACGAAAGGAGGCAAGGTTTATTAGGAATAAGAATATTAGACTTGGAAAAATTCGAACACCATAGAATTCATTTTGAAGAAGAAAATTATTCAGCATTTTTTTCAAAAAATTTTGATGATAGAAGTAATTTCTTGCGTTATAGCTTTAATTCAATGAAAACCCCTCAAACAATTATTGACTATAATATGAAAACTAGAGAGAAAGTAATATTAAAACAGCAAAAAGTGGTAGGAGGTTATAACCCAGATGAATATCATTCAAAAACAATATATGCAAGAGCTAGAGATGGAGAAACCATACCAATTTATTTAGTATACAAAATTAAATTGAGAAAAGAAAATCGCCAACAGCCATTATTGCTATATGGGTACGGATCATATGGTGATACAGAAGATCCATATTTTAGTATTCCGCGCCTTAGTCTTTTAGATAGGGGCTTTATTTATGCTGTTGCAAACATCAGAGGGGGGCAGGTTTTTGGCAGGAGATCTTATGAAGATGGTAAGATGTTAAATAAAAAAAATACATTCAATGATTTTATTGATGCAGGAAAATTTTTAATTGACAGTGGTTTTACAAATAGTGATTTATTATTTTGTGAGGGAGGTAGTGCAGGAGGCTTATTAATAGGGGCTGTAGTAAATATGGAACCTAATCTATGGAGGGGTGCAATTGCTGATGTTCCTTTTGTTGATGTAGTTACAACTATGATGGATCAAACAATACCATTAACCTCAAACGAGTGGGATGAATGGGGTGACCCAAGAAAAAAAGAAGAATACAAATATATGTTATCATATTCTCCCTATGACCAAATTAAAGCAACGCGCTTCCCTAATATGTTAGTAACAGCAGGGTTTTTTGATTCCCAAGTTCAATATTGGGAACCATTAAAGTACGTTGCAAAATTAAGAAAATATTGGCAGGGAGATAATAAACTTTATCTTCATATAAATATGGAAGCCGGACATAGTGGAAAATCTGGTAGGTTTCAGCGTTATAGGGACTATGCACTTTCTTATGCTTTTATTTTGGATTTAGTAAACAATAAATTTTAAATATCCCGATTTTGACCTACTATTATTTGTTTTATTTTCTATTTATTTCTTTATCTTTTTGTAGTGAGTTATTAACAAACTTTCCCTACTCAAATCATTTGATTGAAGATAAAGAAGTCCACTTGAAAAACATGAAACAGCTTACTTTTGAAGGTGAAAATGCAGAGGCTTATTTTAATTTAAAAGGGGACCAACTGATTTTTCAATCGCATAATGGTGATAGCTTATGTGATCAAATCTATATAATGAACCTGGGAACTGGTTCAGTTAAATTGGTTTCAACAGGGGATGGGGTTACTACATGTAGTTTTTTTCAATACCCAGATTGCGAAAAAGTTATTTACTCTTCTACACATCTTAACAATTTGGATTGTCCAAAAAAACCTGATTATAGCAAAGGATATGTATGGAAACTTTATCCAAGTTATGATATTTTTTCATCAGATGTAAATGGGAAGAATCTTAAACGATTAACAAATACAAAGGGATACGATGCAGAAGCCACTTTTTCTTTTGATGGTAGTAAAATCATTTACACTTCTTTAAAATCAGGTGACCTTGATTTATGGACAATGCTACCTGATGGTACAAACAAACAGCAATTAACTACAAGATTGGGTTATGATGGTGGTGCATTCTTTAGTTTTGATGGGAAATCGATTGTATGGCGAGCCTATTACCCTGAAAGTAAAACCGAAATAAGTGATTATTTAGATCTTCTTTTTTCAAATTCAATTAGACCAATGGCACTTCAAATTTGGGTAATGGATGCCGATGGAAGAAATAAAACTCGGGTTACGAACAATAAGGCAGCAAATTTTGGACCTTTCTTTTTTCCGAGTGGGGATAAAATTATTTTTTCTTCAAATGTAAATGATAAGAAAGGTCGGGATTTTGATCTTTATTCAATAAACAAAGATGGAAGTAAATTAGAAAGAATTACCTATTTTAATGGGTTTGATGGCTTCCCAATGTTTAGCAGAGATGGGAAATATTTAGTTTTTGCTTCTAATAGGAACCAAAAGAAAAAAGGAGACACAAATATATTTATTTGTGAATGGGTTCATTAGGGGAATAAAAAAAATCATTTTCTGCTGTTTGGTTTAAAATGATATAGGATTTTTCGCCTATTTTATGTTTTTTTATTGAAAATGGCCAGGTATTTGGAGATGATAAAATTTTATATTCCATATTCAGTTGTCTAAGTTTGGCATCATAAATAATTATTTTATATTCATTGCTGGGCACTAATGATAAAACCTTTTTTTCTTTAATTGTGCGATAGCCTCTGAGATTTGAGAATACACTTTTCCATATAGGAGTTCCATTTTCGTTAAGAATAAAAAATACAGGATATGGATCTCTATTAGTCAATCGAAAAAAATCAACATCGTTAATATAAAATGCATCTAAGGAGACAGTATACATTTTACCATTTTGTTCATCGTTTGGGAGTCTTTTTTTTGTTATTCCTTTAGAAACATAATAAAACCCAAATTGTAGTAGATCATTAAAATCAACTCCTTCATATGATATTTCGGACTCTAAAGAACCAGTAGAAACAGACCTAATAGATAAAGTGATAGAAAACCTATTGGAATCCGAAACAATATAACCTGTAAGAATATTATCAGCTTCTACAAGATTAGCAATAGAGAATAGGCAACTATCATTGCAGTTTTCGATATCTATTTTCATTTCATTTAATATCTTTTGAACCCTGTAATTAGTTACAAAGTTATTATAACCGTTTTTATTAAATTCTTTTTTTAACCTATCA
>CAYFIF010000189.1:0-3952 GCA_964343085.1 uncultured bacterium
GCTTGAATCGGCTGGGGTTACACCAGACTATGGAAGAATCTGGGATGTTAATCCTCCTAATCTTGCAGATGGATCATACCATATGCTCCATGATAAGGGAACAATAGGAGCTCTTTTTAAGGGTCTTTTCGGTTATAATGGCAACCCTAGTGCTATAGAATTTGGGGTTTGGCTATTCTCTCTAATTGGTCTTGGTTTTATGTGGAAAAAGGTAGCTGGGGTCTAGATATGATAAAAATTAAACATTTTTTGTTTTTGTTTATAATCCTTATTTATTCATGTGAGGATGATCCTCTTTTAGAGCCTCAAACTGAAAGCGAAGATGGTGGAAGCTATGGCCTTTTATCCTGGCCAGAGTCTAAAGATGAAAAGCCCGAAAAGAACCCAGAAGTATTTTAGAGGTTAAAAATTGTATTACTCAAAAACATTTTTTTATTTAGTTTTTTTTTCCGTTCTCTTATCAGATAATCATAATACTATTGTCTCGGGAAGGGTCTCGAGGAACCAGGAAAACATACCTCTTCAGGGTGCGAATATTTTATTAAGGAGTGAGTCAGGATCGGAATATGGTGCTTCTACAGATAAGGACGGTCTCTTTAGTATCAACGAAATAGCTGCGGGTGATTACAGAGTAGTTATAAGCTTTATTGGCTATGAAGATTATTTAAAAAATATCCAGATAGAAGATGGCAAGGTTTACAAGATAAATGCTGTCTTAGCCATAGAGCCAATACTATTGACAAAGCTTGAGATTATCAGTGACGCAGATGTTCCTTATGAAAATCTTCCCGGCGCTGCTACGGTAATGGACATGAAAACCTTAAAGCTCGTAAATCCAATCGGTACTCAAGAGATGCTTGAGTATGTACCTGGTGTAAATGGTTTTGCTGATGATGGAATCGGTAACTCTAGGATAAGCATAGGAATAAGAGGATTAAATCCAAGAAGAAGTTCTCGAGTATTGATTTTGGAAGATGGTGTCCCAATTCAGCCAGCTTTGTATGTATATCCGAATATGTATTATAATCCTCCTGCAGATAGAATAGACCAGATTGAGGTTATCAAAGGAAGTGGTACAATTTTGTATGGACCACAGACAATGGGAGGTGTAATAAATTACTTTACTAGGCGTCCTAGAAATGAATTTGGTGGTGTTTTTAAGCTAACAGCTGGTGAGAATGGGTATAGCAGTCTGTTTTCTGAAATTGGCGGCTGGGGAAGTGGGAAACTAAAACCCGAGATACAGCTACTTTTCAAGCGTGGTGATGGGTTTAGAGAAAATAATGGATTTGAGCAGGTTAATAGTACGCTTAAGCTAAATTATCGAAGGTCTTCAACAGAGAACCTTTATTTGAAGACAAATATTAACTATGAGAATTCAAATGCTACCTACACAGGTCTAACAAAATGGTCCTATGATAATGACCCAAAGTTTAATCCTAAAGAGAATGATAATTTCAAGGTTTTTCGTGGGGCCGTTGATCTAATTCACACCAAAAAATTAAGTTCTGCTATATCAAAAAACACGACAGCTTTTATCAGTTATTTTGATAGGCGCTGGTGGAGAGAGTATGATATTTTTATTCCTTATAATCAGCTAGATAGTACAGACCGTGATATTAAACCATATTATGAAAGCAGTGGCAGCCTGGTTCGTGTGGGGAATGGTGAAAATAATTTTGGAATTCTAAGAACTTTTTATGTCACTGGTTTAGAGCAATCTTATAAAATTGACCATAAATTTTTTGGTGCTCCATCAAAACTTGAGGCGGGCTGGCGTGTTTATTTTGAAAGGTTTATTGATGATAGAAAAGAAGGTGATAGTCCTGATGCAAGGGAAGGGCTTTATTTCACAGGCGCTGGAGATTCTTTACAGGTTCTAGGAACAAGCCATCATTATGAGTCAACCGCTTTTTCTGCTTATATATCCGAGTCAATCAATTTCGAAAGTTTTACGCTTAGACCGGGTATCAGGATGGAAGTTTTTGAGCAGGAGAGGATTGACAGGCTGGCGGGTTCTATATATCAAGACAAAACGTTGGCTGTTTTACTACCTGGAGTAGCTTTTTCAAAAAAATTATTTGGGGGCATGCTTTTTGGTGGAATTCATCGCGGTTTTACGCCTCCCTCTAGCGGCGCTTTAAAAATTCTAAATTTTGGTGATGACCTTTTAGGCTCTGATCTAGACCTTGATTCAGAAAAGAGTTGGAACAAAGAGATCGGTTTAAGAGGCCAGCTTTCAATTATTGATTATGAAGTAGCGGGATTTCATATTGATATTGAAAATTTAGTAGCCGCAGGAAGAGGTCAAAAATTTAATAACCTAGGGAAGGTAATCAGCCAAGGGGTTGAAGTAAGAACTGATTTTATGTTTTCCAATATTAGTAGAATTCTACCGAACTTATATATATCCTATACTTTTCTTGATACGGAGATTAAAGAAGGAAAAATCAAACCTAATATTTCAACAGGTGCAGAAATCTCTATTGTTGGTAATGAACTTCCTTATACCCCTGATCACACTCTCACCGTTGGTACTGAATTTAATCCCATCCCCAGTATGCTATTTAGGGCAGATTTTAAATATGTCAGTGAGGCCTACACGGATTTTGAAAATATTCCCAGATACTATTTGGATGATGATAAAGTAAATCCAAATGGTGATAAGGTTAGGGAGGAGATAGGCATAGCAGGGCCTACAGATGCGTATGGTATTTTTAATATATCAAGCAGTTATCAGATTAATAATAAGCTAAAGCTATTTATTTCTGGTAAAAATATATCAGACAAGCTTTACATAGCCTCAAGGCTACACTCCAATCCAGGCCAAGAAGAGGCCTACCTCAGTTCGGGAATTATTCCTGGACCCCGAAGACAAATTAATTTCGGTATAGAATACTCTCTATAGGTGATTAAATAATAATAAATATGATATACTAGATATTTTCAATTTTAATATGAGAATGAGACTTAATAACAATAAAATAAACAAGGAGAAAAGTAAATGATAAACAAAAGTAGGCTCATATACCTCCTGTCTTTCATGCTAATGTTTTCTGTTGGCTGTGAAGATAGTGATGATTCAGTAGCTGAAGATAATAGCATAGAGACCCCTGCGGTTTATGAATTTGACAGTCGGTTCAGTGATGGAGAGAGCAGCGTCTCTTATAATGGACAGGTCGTTAGAAATCTATTGATCAATGATATCAAGACTCAATGTGGAACGGATGCTGGTACTGGAAACCCATCTACCCTTTTGAGTATGATGGCAAATGATAATGCGAATCAGGCTATATTGTCTGTTGGTGATCTAACAACTGTACAGGCAAAATATCATGATATATCAACCAGTCATCTAAATGATAGACTAGCTGCTGTTACCGATTATGTGTTAACAGGTTATGATGCTGATGCTGCAACTCTCGTTAATGGTTGGATAAATGAATTAGCCGCAAACGGGAAAACCAGAGCAAACGGAGTCCGCCTTGATCAAATGATTCAGAAAACTCTTTGGGGCGCAGTTTCATACTGGCAGGCTACATCAAAATACATGTCTAAGATTCCAGATGATGATAACACAATGTCTGATGATGGAGATCCTTATACAGCGATGGAACACCACTGGGATGAGTCATTTGGATATTTTGGTGCGGCTCGTGATTACAATACTGGCTATAGCGATGACACTGATAGAAAGACGAGTCCTTATTATGATACCAATAGTGATGGCTCTATTGATTTTAAAAAAGAGTATAATATGGGCTGGGCAGTTACAGCGGCAAAGAGAGATTTGGTTACAGCCTCTGTAGACTATGACTTTACAAAAACGATTATGGATGCATACCTAGAGGGAAGAACATTAATCCATAATGAGGCTCCTTTAGAAGAAATTCTTGTACAAAGAACCATTATTCTAAATACCTGGGAAAAAGTCGTTGCAGCTGTTTCAATA
>CAYFIF010000190.1:0-3951 GCA_964343085.1 uncultured bacterium
TTTCTGTAAGGATAGACTTTATAGCAATCTTTGTACAATCTGCAGGAGTCCCAGAAACTGAAAAACCTCTAAATCCGTTGTTCTTTTTAATCTTTTTTATTTTCAGAGGTCTAGATATCGTTATAGCATGACTTATCGCACTTTTTTGTGAACTCGGCGCAACAACTACTGTTTCTCCAAATGAATTCAAAGCCTCCCAAAGCGCTTCTATACCCGGTGAAAAAATTCCATCATCATTAGTTATTAAAATCATTTTTTATAAAGTTAAGGTTTCAATAAGCATAAATAGTTTTTCCTTCATTTCTTCTCTAGATACAATTTTATCAATAAAACCTTTCTTTAATAAGAACTCAGATTTTTGAAATTCATCCGGTAGTTCCTGGCCTATAGTTTGTTTAATTACCCGAGGGCCTGCAAACCCTATTAATGCACCTGGTTCAGCAAGAATGATATCTCCTAACATTCCAAAACTTGCTGTTACCCCACCAAAGGTAGGGTCTGTTAGTATCGGAATAAAAAGACCCCCATTACTAGAGAATCTTGCCAGATAAGTAGTCGTTTTTGCTAATTGCATTAAAGAAATTGCACCTTCCTGCATACGAGCACCACCAGATGAACAAATAAGTATAAAAGGAATTTTATTTTGTTCTGCTAAACTAATTGCACGAACAAATCCTTCCCCGATAACGGATCCCATGCTTCCACCAATAAAATTAAAATTCATAATACCCAGAACTATATTCAAATTATTTAATTTCCCGCTATAAATCATTATACCTTCTTTTTCACCAGTCTTTATTTTTGCTTTCATTAACTGTTCATCATACCCTTTTATTGCTTTGAATGACAAAAAATCTTTTGATTCAATATTCCTAAAAAGCCGCTTTTCACTACCACTATCAAGTAAAAGTTTAACATAAGTCTTAGGGTCAACTCTAAAATGGTGCTTACAATGGTGACAAACTGATAAATTTTTGTCCAACTCAGGTTTATACAATACCTCATTACAGGAAAGGCATTTCTCCCATAAACCGTCAGGTATATTTTTCTTTTCCTGAAGTTTTACATTTTTATCATTTCTCTTAAACCAAGCCATATCTAATCCCTTAATTAATAAATTTCATAACTAAAGCATCCGAACCATCATTATAATATTTTTTTCTTAACCCAATTTTAAAAAAACCAGCTTTACGATAAAGGTTAATTGCTTTCTTATTTTCTTGGTCTACTTCTAATATGACTTCAGTCATTACTGGCAATGAATCTAAAAAATAGCTAAAAAGCCGCCAGCCAACACCTTTTTCTTGAAAAACTTTATCTATAGCAAATTTTAATATTTCAATCATATTTTTTGATTTTCTGATCATCAAATAACCAATAATATTTTCATAATCAGTAATTACTAATGTTTCCCTATCTTTTTTTGATACCAGCTCATCCCTTATCAAATTATAGTTCCACGGAGAATCAGTAAAAACTTGTTTTTCAATCTTTGCTATCTTGGTTAAATCAGATATGATTGCAGTTCGTATTCTCATTTATGGGTACCAACTTTAAAAGGTGCAATATATTCAGGCTCTAACTGATATGGCTTCTCTTCTAATATTTGATCAAATAATAAGCCACCTAATAGACCAACTAATTTTGCTGATGGTGAAATTGGAATTATATTTTTTATATCTTTTACATATCTACTACAGTTCCAATGAAACGTATTTTCCTTTGTGTTAATTTTTTTTAAAATTTTGTTTCCTTCTTCTAAAATTGGTTTTTTATCAAAATTTGGAATATTATCATTCCAGATATATTTTTGGTAAAACAAATTATTTCCATGAGAAAAAAATAACCCATTTGATGGTTTTCGCTTATTTAAACCATAAGCAAGCGATTGCATTGTTGGAATTGGTAATATTGGAAGATCATGAGCCAAAGCAAGCCCCTTTGCAAAACTAAGGCCTATTCTTAAACCGGTAAAAGATCCTGGTCCAAAACTAACCGCAACTGCATCAATCATATCTATTTTCAACCCTGAGGATTTGATTACCTCTCTAACATAAAACGGTAATATTTCAGCATGCTGCATTGGGCTATTACTTTCCCTCAATTTAATGCACTCTCCTCCCTTTAAAACTGCAACACTACATATTGTTGATGATGTTTCAATCGCCAAGAGTATTAAATTATTCATTAATCTCTAATCCCTTAATAATCAGTTTTCTTTCATTCAAATTTTTTTCTGATCGTTCAAATTGAATTGATATAACTCTATCTGATAACAATTTATCAATTAAATCAGCCCATTCAATTAAGGTGACTGCGCCCTCAGGATAAAGATATTTTTCTCCACCTATATTTAAAAAATCATTTATACTATTTAATCTATAACAGTCAACATGATAAAAATTATGTGGGGTACCCATATATTCAGAAATCAACTTAAATGTCGGTGAACCAACATTTTCTTGGACATTTAATGCTCTTGCATAACCTTGCGAAAATGTCGTCTTCCCGGATCCTAAATTACCTATTAAAGCTATAACAGTTCCTTCAGGAATTATGCTAGCTAAATAGGAAGCAAAAATTTGTGTCTCTTCCATTGTATTACAAATTTTTATCATAAATCTAACGAGGTGTTAAAGTTGCAATTGGCACCAACAATTCTTCCATACTTATTCCACCATGTTGAAATGAATTTTTATACTTATATAAATATTTATTTGCCTGATTTGGATATACAAAAAATACGTCATTTTTTGCAATAATGTACGTTGGCTGTTGTCCAAAAACAGGCAGCTTATATTCGTCTGGTCTATCAATAACCAAAGCATTTCTATCATTTGTTTTTATGTTCCTACCATATTTGTATCTGACTCCTGTTGAGGCATCTTTATCAGCAGCAACCATAACATCCTTCTTAACCCTTATACTTCCATGGTCACTAGTAATTATCACTTTGAAATTATTATCCCTTAACTTTTCTAAAACATTAATCAACCATGAATTTTCAAGCCATGTTTTAACAACCTTTCTATAACCTGATTCATCAGGGACCATTTCTTTTAGTAAATTAGATTGGGAACTATTATGAGCTAGGATATCAACAAAATTGATAACAAAAGCTAGCATATCTTTTCGCATAAAATCTTGTATCCGATTTTTAATCTTTATGCCTTCATCAACTGCCCAAATTTTGTGATAATGTATGATTTTATCTCTTAAACTAAATTTTTTCAATTGATCATTAAGAAATTGATCCTCGAACTGATTTAGACTACTAGTATTTTCTGACATCATTCTTCCTTGTTCAGGATAATTATTTACCATTTCATCAGCAAACATACCACTAAAAATCGCATTTCTTGAATAGGGCGTTGCTGTGGGAAGTAAAGAAATTTTGTAGTCTAAAACAATATTGAACATATGTTCTAGGATTGGCATCATAGATTTAAATTGATCAAGTCTTAAACAATCAATCACAATCAAACAAATTTTTTCATCATTTTTTAAATAGGGAACTACAAACTTTGATATGACATCGACAGATAGTATCGGGCGTTTATTGGAAAAAATCCAATTTTTATAATTTTTATTAATGAAAGAAGTAAATTGTCTATTGCAAGTTTGTATCTGTTCATCAAGTATAGAATTAAGACCTGTATCTTTGTAAGCATCAAAAGCAATTTGATAATCAACTAGTGAATTATAGACTTCCCACCATTCATCAATACTAAGATCAGACTGTAATCGTAATTCAATTTTTTGAAACTCTTTTAGATAATCACTCGCTGCTTTTTGCTCACCCAACTTATTCTTTTCTAAAACTTGTTTACAAGCCATTAATATTTGACTAGGGTTTACAGGTTTAATTAGAAATTGTTCAATCTGGCCAGTTATTGCTTCATCCATTAACCATTCATCTTCAGTTTTTGTTATCATAATAACAGGTATAGA
>CAYFIF010000191.1:0-3940 GCA_964343085.1 uncultured bacterium
ATTACCCGAGCTTCCCAAGCTCGTGACGTGAGTTCGATTCTCATCGCCCGCTCATGAAATTTAATTGCCTTCAGCTATTATAGAATCTATTATTCTATTAAATTGAATTATTAATTTTGAATCTTTAAGAGGCGTTTCATGAAAGGATTTTTTTCTGCATTATTAGCACATATATTTATTGCAATAGCTATTATTTTGTTAATCGTTAAATTATCATCTTAGTCAAAATTTTAGTGTGTCTATACCATTAATTGCGATAATTGGAAGACCAAATGTCGGGAAATCGACCTTGTTTAATAGGCTTTTAAGTAATCGTCATGCTATTGTTGATAGAATAGAAGGAATTACGCGAGACCGTATTTATGGTGAAACGGAATGGTGTAATCAACCCCTGAAGTTTATAGATACTGGGGGATATATACCTGATGATTTTGATATATTTAATGCTGCAGTTCGTAAGCAAGCAATGGAGGCAATTTCTGAAGCTGACATGATTTTATTTTTGGTAGATGGGAAAGAAGAGATTACAAGCAGTGATGAATCACTTGCGCAGTTAGTTAGAGAGAGTAATAAAAAAAATCTTTTGATTGTTAACAAATGCGATACATTAAAAAATGATGACCAAATCAATCAGTTTTATAAATTTGGGTTTAATAATCCTTTGCCGGTTTCTGCTTTGAATGGGAGATATTCCGGAGATATTTTAGATGCTATTATTTCTGAATTAGATCTAAAGGAAAAAAAATCAAAGCAAATTAATGAAGATGTTTTTAGATTATCTATTGTTGGTATGCCAAATGTCGGTAAGTCATCAATAACTAATGTTTTATTAAATAAAGAGCGGACTATAGTTACACCTATTGCTGGGACTACTAGAGATGCTATCGATTCTCATCTTAAATGGTATGGAAAAGATATTACATTAATTGATACCGCTGGTTTACGTAAACTTGCAAAAATAAAAGATAGAATAGAATACTACAGTATACTAAGGACCAAAAAAGCTATTGCACAATCACAAGTTGTATTATTAATGATAGATGCAAAAAAAGGATTTGGCAAACAAGATAAAAACATTGCCGATTTAGTTATAAAGAGTGGTAAGGGGCTAGTCATTGTTGTAAACAAATGGGATCTAATAAGTAAAAAGACTGATACGATGAAAAATTATTCTGAAGAAATTTTTCATCAGTTTAGATCTCTAAATCATTTTCCAATCTTATTTGTTTCTGCAAAAGACAAGAAACGTATTCATAAGCTATTAGAGACTGCTTGGAAAGTATATGAACATACAAAAAAAACTATTCCAACTAGGATATTAAATCAAAAATTAGATATGATTATTAAAAAAAATCCACCGTCTTCAGCTAAAGGTAAAATGCTTAGAATTAAATATGCTACTCAGGTTAGCAACGAGCCCTTAGTTATAGCGTTTTATGTTAATTATCCTAGACATATAAAGGAGGCCTACAAGCGCTACATCGAAAACCAAATTAGAGATTATTTTAATTTTGAAGGTGTACCAATTAAGCTCTCATTTAGAAAGAAATAGAATAGTAGCATGAAAAAATATAGAAGTAAAATATTTTCATATACGATTTTCTTTTTAATATTATCCCTTAAAGAAAGAATTTACTTTGATCTCTTCATTTAGATTCGACTAACTATGATTTTGAACCAATTCAAGTTATTATTATATATTATTGTTTTTTTGGGATCATATGAATGTATTTTTGCTAAAAAACACCCACTGAAAATAGCATTTTGGAATGTAGAAAATTTATTTGATTTGAAAGATGACCCATCTAAAAATGATGAAGAATTTTTGATTGGTGGAAGAAAAAACGTTACTATTGAAAGCTACAATTTAAAATTAGATAATCTTGGAGAAGTAATTAATAATATAAATGCAGATATTTTTGGTCTATGTGAAGTTGAAAATTATTTTATGTTTGAAGAAATATCAAAAAAAGCTAAAACTGATTTTGAAATAATTCATTATGAATCTCCAGATAAACGGGGTATTGATGTTGGTGTTTTATACAATAGAAAACAAGTTGACCTTATTGAATCTAAGCCGTTGAAAGTAGAATTGCCAAACGGGAGTCCAACCAGAGATATTTTATATTTAAAATTCCTGAAGGATTCTTTCCCTTTCCATTTATATGTAAACCATTGGCCATCTAAATATGGCGGTGTTAAAAAAACAATCCCTTTTAGGATTGCGGCTGCAAAAACATTAAGAAATCATATAGATGAAATTTTGAAATTCGATTCAAGTTCAGAAATAATTATTATTGGAGATTTAAATGATGAGCCAAATGATTCATCTGTAGTTAATTACTTAAAAGCTAGTACAGATTTATCTCAGGTTTATAAAAATGATTATGATCTTTTCAATATGATGATGCCTTGGCACCAAAATGATAATGGAAGCACATATACTTATTCTGGTAAACATATGGTATATGATCATATAATTATTTCAAGAGGCCTTTTTGATAATAAAGGTTTGAGTTATGTTAAAAAATCTGTAGGAATATTTGATGGCGAAAAATATAGGCAGCACGGAGGGAAGTATGACGGCTATCCCTATAGATTTTGGGCAGGTAATCGAATATTAGGTGGGTATTCTGATCATATGCCAGTTTATATTTCCATAGAATAAGAGTTTTAAACTTAGAAGTATTTCAGAAAAGTCATTTTTTTAACTTTGTATTATATAGGTTTCCTTTCCAAGTAAAAATTGAGACTCCCGCTTTCCGAGCAGAGCGGAACATTGTTTTGAAAGGTATATAGCTATTCCCTCCAGTTATGTTTGATATAGAATCATTTGATTTATTTGGATATAAATCTTCCACAGTTTTATTTTCAGGATTAAGAACAATATTGGGTTCTTTGATTGAAATTTCAATGGAGCTTATTGATTCGATTATTGGTTCTGTATATTTTACAAGACCTGAGTCTATTCTGATTTCCATATCAGCAAGCATTGGTTCGTTTAAAATACTAACCAAAGAATTTTGAGTGTTTATTTCTGAAGGCAAATAATTGGTATCAAACGGATTGTTTAGTATAGTTTTACCTTCGTTATATGTAATCAATGGTTCCCAAAGATTGATGCCATTTTTATATAAGTTGGTATGGATTTTTCTATTTTCAAGAAAAATAAATTCATATCCATTTTTTAGATTATTTTTATAATGAGTTCGCATCATTAAGCCATCTTGAAAACCAAAAAAAGTATGCATGCCCCAGCGTTTTCCTTTAATAAATCGACCGTATTTATTTTTTGAACCATCAATATGAAATTCTCTCCAGGTACCACTGCGATTCTCATATGGTGGCGTTATTATATTGTCTATATATGAAAATAAGAATTTTGGATCACCACTTTGATAATGACCTAGATTCATAATGCTTCCATTTTTATGATAAAACTTCCACTTCCCATCCATTTCCCCATCTCGGACTTGGCCTTCAAATCTTTTGATTTGAGTATTATCAAAAAAGGAGATAGTTAGCCCAGTATATGGTTCATTTTCTCTTCCATAATACAATTTGCCGCTATGATACTCTAGGTATTTGAAATCTACCTTTTTCTGGGCTGGTAAATAATTAATCAAAATTAGAAATATAATTAGAATATAATCTATTAAAAACTTTTTCATCGACTTCCAATTTAATAATGATCGTGTTATCCAAAAAAGGATTAGCATTTAACTATGTTGCGGACTAACATTCTTAAATGTAACTTCGCATCCAAATAATTTTGTAAATATGATCGCGGGGTAGAGCAGTCTGGTAGCTCGTCGGGCTCATAACCCGGAGGTCGCAGGTTCGAATCCTGCCCCCGCTACACTAAAGAAAACCAGATTCTCATCCTGAAGTCCTCTTAAATGAGGGCTCTTATTATTCTTTATAAAAGCAATCTCAAGGA
>CAYFIF010000192.1:0-3933 GCA_964343085.1 uncultured bacterium
TATTCTGGATAATTACCGTGTCCATGGTACCCATCCAGCTTCCGCCACCCCAAAGAAGACCACCCCAAAATTGCTGACCGGGTTGTGCTGAATTAGACTTGGCAACACTGCTTGTAAAATGAAAGTCTGTACCTGTACCCAAGGCAAGCATTTGAACATATTCGTAGTTTGTTAGGACACAGTGATCAATAATTATTTTTTCTTCTGTCCCCCTAGCTGTAACAGCTCCTCCAATTGCAAAACTTCCATCGACAGAGGCGCCATTTAATAACAAATTACGTAGCACAACCTCAATGTTTTCTCCTTGCGCTTCAACATTTACAGTTGGCCAACCAACAAAACCAGAGCTGCCGTCATCATTGGGGAATGGTTGAATGGTTGCAGGATGTTGTCCCTCAGAAGGAGCCTCGCCAATTATCGCAATGCTACGGTCTGTATTGATCTTGGTTCTTTGCAGATAAACTTTATCCGCCTGGAGGATGTAGACATCGTGCTGGTCACCATCGTTCATGATTGTTTCCTCAAGATGTCCAGGAGTAGAGGACCAATCAATTAGAAGAGTGTCTTGTGAAAACACTGTTGATAAAGAGGCCACAAGCGCAAAAAAAGTAACGTTGAAATATTTTATATTCATTTGGGTTCCCGTGATGGTTTTTTTAAGATTTAAGAACGAATATTTTGCTATAGTAAGACAAAAATGAACGCCTACTCCTAATTTAATTCTAATCCTTAGACTGTGGCGTAGATAAGTACCAGATCATAACCCAAAGACGACTACACTCTTTAGGGGTTAATACCTGTTTAGAGGTTAATATCAATTAACAATTTATACAAAACTAAAATTAGTATATCTTAAAATAAATAGTCCAAAATAATATCTACTATAAACAATACAAAAAACCCCAGAAAACTGGGGTTTTAATTTGCACCTAATAATTGTTATTTCATTCCCGTAATTCTGCTTGGTTTTTCTAAGACACCAAAGTCTTTCACGGACACATTAACAAAATTTGGATTGTTGATGACTGCATTATTAAACAATTCACTAGCTAGAGAAGCATCCAGTGCCTCCTTGTTTTCCCAAGTATATACTCCACCATATGTGTTTCGTTCTTCATCAGAGAGCCAGACCTTTGAAATAAGACCAGGAACCTGAGCAAATGCAGGAGCTGCCTGCTCAGTGATATTTAGAAAATCATCATGAGTGATACCCTCAAGATTGAAATTAACTACTGAAATGTGCATATAATTCTCCTCTGTTATTTTTTTTAAAGCCAAATTAAATCACTGTATATATGAAGGTAACCTACTCCCATAGTGATTTCAAAATATTTATTTTATAGAAAATGAAATAAATTACTAAATGCCTCTTAGCTATAGGTTGTCCCAAGCATTGATTATATCCTTATGCAACTTCACAGCCATATATTTTTTTCTGTCTGATTTATTTTTTATATTTCTTGATCTAGACTTAATCTCAAAATAGGATTCTTCTAGATATTCTTTTCCTATTTTTGGCTTACCTAAGTTTTTATATGCTTGGTAGGCATTCCAATAAAGAGAAATAACATCCCCACTCTTTGGTTCTGAATCTTCAATTAGTTGATCAAATATATTAATATACTTTTCAGCTTTATCTTTTTGACCCATTTTAATATGTGTAATCGCAAGCCAAGCAACTGTATTTAATCTAAGAAAAGGGAAGTTTTTATAGATACTATCAGCAACTGAGAAATAAAAAGCAGCGCTATCATAATTTGATAAACTAAAATAGGTTATTCCTATGGATTTAAACCTCTCAGATGAAACATAGTCATCGTTTAATGTTTGTGAAATTTTTAATGACCTCTTGAAAATATTGAGCGCGCTATCATATTCAGTATTATAAAGTTGGGCCTGACCAAGATTTAATAGAGTTGCATTCAAACCAATATTATCATTTAACTTTTCTTTAATCGATATACTTTTATTGAAATAATCTACGGCGCTGTTAAAGTCCCCCATATCATAATATACCTCGCCTAGGTTGTTTAGAGTTTTTCCATAATTCCTAGTATCACCAAGCTCCTTTTTTATCTCCAGACTTTCTAAATAATATTCAATAGCTTTTGAATAGTCTGAGTCCTTCCAATACCAGATACCAATATTATTGATATATTTTGACACCTTAAGTTTGTCATCAATTTCCTTTGCTATTGTAAATGCCTGAAGCCAATATTCTAGCGCATCATCAAGGCTTCCTATTTTATAGTAGAGAATAGCAATACTATTCATTGTCTTGGCCATACTATTTTTATCGTTCATTACACTAGAAATAGATAGAGCTTCTTTAAACTTAGATATCGAACCATCATATTCTTTTCTTTTTCTAAGTAGCTGACCCTGTTTTCTTAGTGACTCAGCAATCCCAGCGTTATTTTGTAGAGACTTACTTTTTATTAAAGCCTCTTCAAAGTTTTTTGATGCCTTATCATAATCCCCTTGTTCATAGTGCATTTGGCCTAAAAACATTTTAGCAAAAACTAAATTCTCATCTTTATTAACAGCCTCTGTCATAAGCTCTATTGCTTTAATATTGTCATCATAATTATCACTCATAGAATAAACATTTTTAGACTGAAGGTATAACTCATAAGCCTCTGAATCATACTCCTGCCTAGTAAATTCATCAAGAGTTTCAATATCTAATTCTTTTACAATATTATCAACCAAAACACTAACAATTGACTGCAGGTTTTTACTTTCAATAAACACTTTTTTAGTAAACAGATCCTTCTTTTTCCCTGCATCAAAAAGTCTCCACCTCAAGTGATAGCCACTATCATCGGGCTGGATACTGCTTTGGAAAATATAGTCAACTCCCATTTTGTCCGCTATATCTTCAACCTCCATTTTAGCATCCTTGTAAGGCTTAACCTGGGAAGACTCAGATACTTTTAAAAGCCCCTGTGAAATTGTAGTCAAGTCAAAAATCAAATCCTCTGTAATAGCTTCTAAATAACTTAGTTCTTTGTTCTCATTTACATCCAAATATAAAATGGCAATCGAGTCAATACTTTTACTATAAAAACTGAAATAATAGATAAGTGATGAAATAATTAAAATTCCAAAAACTGAAGGATAAAGGAATTTCCTCTCGCTCTCAAGTTTGGCTTTTACCTCAGATAAATCCGTTTCCGGAAGACCATGAGATACAATGCAATAAACCTCAACATTCTGACCGACCCCTTTCAGCTTAGGCTTTCCTAGATACTTGGTCTTAAAGTCTGACTCTCTTATGAGAGTATCGTTAATTTTATTAGAGATAGCAATACCTCCTGGTGCAGAAAAAGGCTCTATTCTAGCAGTAATATTTACATCATCTCCAATAATATCATTTTCTTTTTCTAAAATTTCACCTAGGTGAATGCCTATTCTCAGATTTAAATCTTCTATTGTTTTTGCTTTTTCTTGAATCTTAATGCAGCAATGAACCGCTTTATTAACCGTATCAAAAGTAAGAATTAGACCATCACCAACTTCTTTTATCCACTTTCCCTGGTAGGACTCAACCAAGGGCTTTAGTTCCTTTCTTTGAATATCTAATAGATCGCTAGCTTTCTGTTGGTCATTTGCGGTCAATTTTGTAAAACCGACAATATCCGTAAATACTATAGTAGCTAGTTTATGTATAGGCTCTGCCAAAATAAATTAATTCTTTTATAAGCCCTCAGATAGATTTATCACTTCTGAAAAAAGGCATTATGATAAAATCAAAAAAATAATTTTCATTTTTGTTTCCTATCATTAATTAAAAAATGTTAGTTTTTCCATAGGTCCTCTATAAATCAAACCGATCAAGTTGCATTACCTTATTCCACGCGCTAACAAAATCATTAACAAACTTTTTCTTAGCATTATTGCTAGCGTAAACTTCTGCTAAAGCACGTAGCT
>CAYFIF010000193.1:0-3906 GCA_964343085.1 uncultured bacterium
TATCATTAAAGGATTTACAAAAAATGTTTCACTAAAAGAATTAGTAGTCCTTGGCGATAAATATAATATTCCGGTAATGGCCGATCTTGGTAGTGGTGACTTAATTAATCTGAAGAAATTAGGTTTTGGAAATGAATTGCCGATCAAAAATATTGTCTCAATGGGGCCAAAAGTAATTACTTTCTCAGGAGATAAATTGTTAGGAGGACCCCAATCTGGATTAATTGTAGGTGACAAAAAAATAATTTTTAATTGTCAAAAAAATCCAATCTATAGGACTATTCGGAGTGATAAGATTAGTATAGCTTTGTTGGAGGAGACATTGAGGTCATTTAGGCGAATGTCATTTAAAAAAGAAAATCTATCTTTGCATATGCTTACCACAAAAAGATCTGAACTGAAATTACGAGCCCAATATATAATTAAAAATTTAAACAATTCGGTTATTAAGGATTTTGGGATATCAATTATTGATTCATTTGTAGAAGCTGGTAGTGGATCTTTGCCTCAAAAAAATATAGAAAGCATTGCTCTTTGTTTTAACCCAATTTCAATGGATATAAAACAATTATCTGAAATGTTTAAAAAAATAAATACTCCGGTAATTGGTTATATAAAAAGGAATAAGTTTTATATTGATCTAAAGGGAGTCTTAGATTCTCAAATTAAAAAATTAACCCGCGCTATTATTGAGGTATATAGTTGCACCAAATAGTTTTTGGAACGGCTGGACATATTGATCACGGAAAGACTTCATTGGTAGAGTCTTTAACAGGTGATAATACGGATCATTTGCCCGAAGAAAAAAAACGTGGTATTACAATTGATATTGGTTTCGCTTATTTAAATGAAAGAATTTCCATAATCGATGTACCTGGCCATGAAAAATTTATTCGCAACATGGCTGCCGGAGCAGCAAATATACATTATGGGTTAGTTGTAATTGCAGCCGATGATGGAATAATGCCTCAAACTATAGAGCACTTAAATATATTAAAATTCTTAGGAATAGATAAAGGTATTGTTGCAATAACAAAGATTGATTTAGTTCAAGATAAAGAGTGGTTGGAATTAGTCGAAGAAGATATTCAATCTCTTTTAGTATCGATAGATTTTTCTACGTGTGGTATATATAAAGTAGATAATATTTCAAGAAAAGGTATTGAAGGCTTAAAGAGTGCGATGATTTCATTTTTAGATTTTGATATTTTATTAGCAAAAATAAATACCTTTAGGATGAATGTTGATAGAGTTTTTTCCAAGACTGGTTTTGGTACTGTTGTTACAGGTACAGTTAATGGCGGAAAGCTAATAAAAGGGGATGATGTAGAATTATTCCCACAAGAAATTTCTGCCAAAGTAAGGACTCTTCAATCGCATGGAAAAATTGTTAATAAAGTAGAATTTGGTGATAGGGCTGCAATTAATTTATCAAATATAAAAGGAATTGATCTAAAAAGGGGTACAATTATTGGTGAACCAAACTCTTTTTTCCCAACCAAGTATATCATTGCGAATATTAATCTTATTAAGGATAGTAAATGGATATTAAAAAATAAACAAAGACTAAGATTTCATTTTGGTACTCAAGAAATTTTTGGTCGAATTTCATTTTCGAATGATATCAAAAATAAAATGAATAAATCATTTAATGTTGTAATCATTTTAGAGTCTGAAGTAAGCACTCTAATTGATGAAAAATTTTTAATTAGATCTTATTCCCCAGTTGAAACTATTGCTGGAGGGATTGTTTTAGATAGACTCTTTAAATATAAATTTCAAAAAGCCAAAGAAAGGGCTTCAGAACTTCCTTTAAACCTAAAGGATAGATTTTTTTATTTTGTCAAACAAGATTGGGAAAATCCAAAAAATTTAAAAGAATGGATAAAAGTCTTGCAAATGCCTCAAGAGAAAATTAAATCCTGGATAACTAAAGATTTAATTTTTGATTTAAAAAGCGGCCTAATATTTTCCTTGCCTAATGAGAAAAAATCAAAAAAAAGAATAACAAAAACATTTAAGTATTTCTATTCAAAAAATCCATTTCGTAAAACTTTAAGTATTGATGTCTTTTTGAAAAAATTAAAATGGAATGAAAGTTGGTTAAATTATATTATTAATTTGTTAGTTTCTGAAAGAGTTGTTAAAGAATATGATGGTGGATATGTTTTAAATAATTTTGAAATAAAATTAACTGATCAAGACGATAGAGATTTAAACAATATTAAATCTTTGTTAGAGAGTTTTAAGAATAAACCTTTTTTATCAAAAGAAATAATATCAAAATTTAGTTTGAAACCCAAGCGCGTTAGTGATTTACTTTTTCTTTTGCGCAATGAAGGTGAGATTGAATTTATTGGACAGGATTTTTGGTTAGATAAAAATAGTTTAAATAAAGTAATATCTGATGTAAAGTCCCATTTTAATCTTAAAAAAGAACTCTCAGTAAATAAATTTAAATCTATTACTGGTTTATCAAGAAAAACTGCCATCCCTCTTCTGGAGTATTTTGATAGTAAAAAATTAACTCTTAGAAGTAATAATATGCGTTTGAAAGGTGAAAAGTTAATTTGAAAAAAAATAAAAATGCTGAAACGCCAGTTATGAAACAATTCATGGCCATTAAATCAAAGTACGATGATGCTATCATCTTATTTAGGATGGGAGATTTTTACGAAACATTTTTAGAAGATGCGAAAATCACTTCTGAGATTCTTGGTATAGTACTTACAAAACGTTCAAATGGAAAAGCTGCTGATGTTCCTTTATCTGGATTCCCATACCATTCGTTGGATAATTATTTACCTAAACTTGTAAATGCTGGTTATAGAGTCGCTATATGTGAACAAATAGAAAACCCAGAGCATGTAAAGGGCATTGTAAAGCGAGAAGTCGTAGAGGTTGTTACTCCAGGAACATTGGTCTCTAGACATATGCAAGCTCAAAACTCTAATAATTTTATTGCTAGTGTTTTTTATAGAAAGAAACAAGTTGGCTATTCGATTTTAGATACATCCACAGGTGAATTTTATATTGGTGAGTGTGTTGATAATCAACTCAAAGAAAATTTATTAAAATTTTCACCGAGCGAAATAGTAATTCCAAGTAATCTTGTATATTCAAATAAAGATTGGTACTTAGCGCAAAAACCTTTTGTAAGTCAAATAGAGGATTGGCTATATGAATTTGATAGCTCTTATTCATTACTAAAAAAACATTTTAAGCTAGCTAGTCTTAAAGGCTTTGGTTGTGATGCTATGGTTGATGGTGTATCTGCTTCAGGAGCGCTTTTATACCATGTCAAAAACAATCTAAATAAAAATGTTTATCATATTTCAAAAATCCTACCAGTACAAGTTAAAGGGATAATGGGACTTGATAATTTTACGATAAGAAATTTAGAAATTTTTGATAGTTTATTTAGTGAAGATAAAAATGGAACCCTAATTAATACTATTGATTGTTCAAAAACTGCAGGGGGGGGAAGATTACTAAGAAGATGGTTAAACAATCCATTAGCAAATGATAAACGAATAATGGTTCGTTTATCAGTCGTTGAAGGATTTGTAAATAATTCTTTAGTACTAAGTAAAATTAGAAAAAGTTTGGAAAGTATAATTGATATCCAAAGGATAATGGGTAAGATCAATCAAAAAAAAGTATCTCCCATAGAGATTAGGGGCTTAGCCAATTCTTTAGACTATATTCTTTATTGGAAAGAAATTTTATATGATACTAATTCAAAAGCTCTCTCTTTTATTGCAGATCAATTTATTGATTCAAAGAAGATTGTAGATGAGGTATTTACTAATTTAAACGAAGAACTTCCTTCTCAATTAAGGAATGGAAATGTTATTCGTAAAGGAATAAGTGATAAGTTAGATGAATATAGATTATTATTAAAGA
>CAYFIF010000194.1:0-3829 GCA_964343085.1 uncultured bacterium
TTGGGAAAGAAAAATAGCGACAATTAAGTTTGGCTTTGATTATGAAAAAAAAATGTTAAAATATTTATTACCATTGCCCATAGATCAGCGATATGATTATGATGATTTAGACTATATTTTAGCCAAGGTTCTAAACAAAGTTAACTAAATAATTTTAAAACTATGCGATAATGAAAATTATTTTTATTGGAAATAGAATAAATGTTCTAAAGGAATTATTAAAAAATATTGAGTATAAAGTTGAAATTTTTTGTTTGAAGGATAGTTTTTTAGAAGCAAATATTAAAAATATAACAAAAGACTACACATTATTTACCATTAGAGAAAAAACCCAGTTAATTGATAAAATAATAGGTAAATCATTTGATATTTTAATTTCAAATGGTTGTCCATTTATATTTCCAGTTCATAGAATTAAGTCTAAGCTTTTGATTAATGTACATCCAACCTATCTTCCTTATCTAAGAGGGAAAACTCCTTTAAACGGAGTTTATTATAATAATATGAAATTTATTGGATCAACGATGCATTACATGAGTGATATTGTTGATTCAGGAAATATAATTTACCAAAAAAAAATAAAATTAACTGATGACTTAGATTTGGGTTTAATTTATTTTTTATCCTTTTACCTTGAAGGATTAGTTTTTAAAAAAGGTTTTGAATTATTGAAAAAAAATAATTTTGATTACCAAGGGAAGGAAGTCGATATTTCTAGTGGTTCATTTTTTAATAGAACGAAAAATATTAATGAAATTGATTTTCACAAAATGGATACTGATGAAATAATTAAAAGGATTAAATCATTTGGAGTTAAATCTCAAGGAGTGAAAATTAAAAATAAATCTAAGGGTTTAAAAATTTCTCGTATTTACGAAGCAATAAAAATAAATAATAGTACATTAAAAAAAATATATAAGCATCAAAAGCCAGGAAAAATTGTTCATAAATATGATGGGAAAATATTAATAAAAACAATTGATGGATTAATAAAAATAATAGATTTTAGATGAGAAAGTAATATTATTATCAAAAGGAAATTCATCTAGAAGATTATTTGCATTTCTCCGACAAAATTAATTTTTCTAGGAAGTTAATTTATATAAAAGTCAATCAAATGAAGAAACCACCCCTAGTAAGTATTTGTTGTATAACTTATAATCATGAAAAATTTATTGAGCAAACTTTAGATAGTTTTTTAAAACAAAAAACAACCTTTTATTTTAATATTATTCTTGGTGAAGACAAAAGTTCTGATGGGACTAGAGCAATTTGCGAAGACTATGCAAATAAATTTGGAGATAAAATAAATTTATTGCCATTAGAAAAAAATTTAGGTGGCAGGCAAAACTTTTTACGTTCATTTAAAATGTGTCAAGGGCAATACATTGCTCTTTGTGAAGGCGATGATTTTTGGATAGACAAATATAAATTGCAAAAACAGGTTGATTTTCTGATTGAGAATCCTGCATTTGTTCTTATTGGCGGAAGAGGCTATACACTTAATGATGAGACAGGGCAAAAAAAAACATCTGATTATCCAAATAAAAGTATGGAAATAAAACGTGATTTTCTATTTAGTTGGAATCCTTTTCATACAGCATCGATATTAGTTAAAAATGTAAATTTAAATTTCCCAGATTTTTTTTTAAAATATAATTGTGGGGATTGGATGTTCTATTTTTTAATGACTCAATATGGGAAACTATATTTTTCAAATAATAAGGAAATAGTTTTTAGAAACCATTTAGGTGGTATAACAAAACAAGAGAAGCCTTTTTTACAAGAGATTTGTTATATGAAGATGTTAATAGATATAAATAAGTATTTTGATTTGAAGTACAGTGAAGATCTAAAGAAAGTAAATAAAGCCTATGCAATAAATATTTATGAATCTTATAAAAGTGAATTGGATAAGGAGCAACTTGCATTTTTAATGGACTGGATATAGAATGAAAGAAAAATATCGTGTCACAAATAAATAAAGCTTTAATTATCGGCGCTGGACCTATAGGCTTGGTAACTGCTTGGCAATTATTAAAAAATGGTTGGGATGTTAAAATATTTGAGAAAAATAAAATAGTTGGTGGAATGTGCAGAACTTGGAAATGGGGTGATTTTTATCTAGACACTGGTCCCCATATATTTCACACGCCAGATAAAAAGCTAGCAGAGTTTTTTGAGAAAAATTTTGGTGACCTACTTATAAAAGGAAATTTTTGGTGTAAAAATGTTACTTTTTATAATAAAAAAGAATATTGGGATTATCCACTATCATGGGAGAGTATTTCTAAATATCCAAGTAGTCTAAAATCAAAAATAATAAAAGAACTAGATCTATTAGATCCAATAAAAAAAACTACCGCGAAAAATTATAAAGAATATATGGATGCTCAAGTAGGGCCGACTCTACGAAAAATGTTTTTCGAAAGTTACCCAGAAAAAATATGGGGTATCCCAATAGATGAAATGATTCCAGATTGGGCACCAAAAAGAATTAAGTTTAGAAATAAGACAACACCGTTTTATCACAATCAATGGAATGCTGTAGGAAAGTATGGTACTGGATGTATTTATGATAGAATAAGAGATCAAATTATAGATCTCGGTGGCGAAATTTATCTTGAATGGATGGTAACTGATCTAATAACTAAAAATGGAGTTTTAAAAAAATTGCGATTTCAGAATAATCAAGAGATTAATATTTATTCTAATGATATAGTGATTTCCAGTTTGCCGATTACTCACACTGCTAAAATGCTAGGTTATGATAGTAAGCTAAAGTTCAGAGGGATTCAATCTGTTTATTTATCATACGATGTTGATAGTATTTTACCCGAAGGTGTCCACTGGCTCTATTATGGATCTGAAAAAGTATATTTCAATAGGGTTACTGAGCCTAAAATGTTAAGTCCTTTTGTTTCGCCGAAGCATAAGACATATCTCACTGCGGAGATTACTTTTTCAAAAGATGATATAATAGATAAAATGGATTCTAAAAAAATGATTGAGCATGTTTCTCATCAGATTGAGAAAGTTGGTTTAATTAAAAAAGATAAACTAATCAATGGTTGCGTTAACAAAGAAAACTTTGTTTATCCACTTTTATACACAGGTTATCAGGAAGAATTGGCAAAAACAAAGGCGATTATTTCTAAATATCAACAGATCTATTCATTGGGTACTGGCGGAGATTATAATTATGCTGATAGCCAAATATTATTCCATAAAGCGTTTGATACCGTTTCAATTATCTGCGGAAAAGACTCATCTTTTACACAAACAATAAAAGAGGTTGCTCCTTCCGTTTTAAATAAGAAAGTATCTATTAATAAAAGAGTTATAGGGGATGAAGAAAATACATACATTATAGCTGAAGCAGGACTCAATCATAATGGTAGTTTAGAGCTTGCAAAAAAATTAGTAGATAGTGCAAAAAATACAAATTGTGATGCGATAAAATTTCAAACATTTTTACCAGATTCACGAATTTCGTCTAAAATAAAATCTGTTAATTATGCTGAAACGGTGATTGGGCTTGAGGAAAGACTAGATGAAATGTTTGCTAGATTAGCGTTGTCCTTTGAAGACCAAGCAAAGTTATTTGAGTATGCTACAAAAGAGGGTGTTGAAATATTTTCCACACCTTTTGATTTTGAGTCAGTCGATTTTTTAGATTCTCTTGGCGTAAATGCTTTTAAAATTGCTTCAATGGATTTAGTAAATCTTCCGTTAATTAAATATACTTCAGAAAAGGGTAAACCAGTTTTATTATCAACGGGAATGTCATCGCTTGGGCAAATAGATGATGCGGTAAAAACGGTAAGAG
>CAYFIF010000195.1:0-3822 GCA_964343085.1 uncultured bacterium
GGCAAATTTTACTGTTATTTTTTTTGCCTCTAATAATGAGAAAATTATAAAAAATAATAAAAAAGTCTTCTTCATTCGAAAAAATACTCTTCCTTTCTGGAAATAAGCCAATCGGCCCTGTTTTGTGCTAAAAGATTCTGAATTTGGAACTGATTATTATTAGTTTTAATTGTTTTTGCTAACTTTAACCTCGAGATGAAATCTGGTTTATTTTGATTTTTAACATCTACTCCTTCGGCATAACTTACAAAAATAGAAGCATCAAGACTATCAGTTGCATCTAATGATAAAAAATAGTACTTATCTATTGAATCCTGTAAGGCTTGGCCATAAAGATCAGGTCTTGATATCATATAACTCATCATCGCTGAATATATAGAACCATAGTTCCAATCTGGATCAAGCTCTAATGCTTTATATAATATTTTCTCTATTTTATTTATATTCATCATCTCATATGGATTTCCTCTACTTGATTTCACAGAACCACCATACCCAGCTGCGAGCCAATATAAATCAAATACATCACCCTTTTTAAAATTAATACCATCCTTTTTACTTACTAGCCAATTTTCTATTTCTGGATATTTTTCTTTTAAATTAGAGAGGGATAGATCAATCGAATTTTGAAAATAAGGATGTGCTTTTTTAGCAAGATTAATACCGGAATGATAGTCATCGTTGATTATTCTATCTGATCTTTCTAAAATAAATCCAAATGCATATTGTATTTGTAGTTTAATTAATTCCCGTTTTTCATCTTTCGTAAGATCCTCTTTTTTTTCATAGGACTTTATTTTTCTTTCAAAGTAGTATCTGCTCACAAGCTCTGGGTTATTAACAATTATCTTTTGGGGTGTGCATCCAAAGAAAAATAATAACAATAAAACTGATTTATTTTTAAAGCACATAAAATTATTCAAGAATGGTATATAGGAAAACCACTACAAAGCTCAGAAACTTTGTGCATAATTTTTTTTTGAATATTCTTATTATCTTGATTTGAAATAACATCATCTATCCATTTAATTATGGTTTTCATTTCGGTCTTTCCCATGCCCCTAGTCGTTATTGCTGGTGTACCAATTCTTATGCCACTTGTGATGAATGGACTCTTGGTATCAAAAGGAACCAGATTTTTATTTACTGTAATACCAGATTTCTCTAGAATCATTTCAGCTTTTTTACCAGTTATATTTTTGTTGGACAAATCAATTAGTATAACATGAGTATCAGTTCCACCTGAAACCAACTTATAATTTAAATCTAGTAATTTTTCGGCCATAATTTTTGCATTTTCAACTACATTTTCAGCATAAGTTTTAAAATCAGGCTTTAATGCCTCTCCAAATGCAATCGCTTTAGAACCTATAATATGCATCAATGGTCCACCTTGAATACCCGGCATAACCATGGAATCAATAATTTCACCAATTGATTTTGTTCTACCAGATTTTGGAGCAACTTTGCCCCATGGGTTTTCTTTATTTTTCGCCATCATAATTATACCCCCACGAGGACCACGTAAAGTTTTATGGGTAGTGCTAGTAACAACGTCACAAAATGGAAATGGCGATGGATGAACATTAGCCGCAATAAGTCCGCTAGGATGTGCAATATCAGCCATTAACATTGCACCTACGGAATCAGCTATTTCACGAAACATAGAGAACTCGATAAATCTAGGATATGCACTACCACCACAAATAATTAATTTAGGTTTATTCTCTCTACATATTTTGTTAACTAAATCAAAATCAACTCTTTGTGTATCTTTAGAAACACCATAGGATAAAAAGTTGTATAGTTTACCTGAAAAATTCACCTTACTACCATGAGTCAAATGACCACCATGAGCAAGATCTAAACCAACGACTATATCACCTTCTTCTAAAAATGACATAAACACAGCCATGTTTGCTTGGGACCCTGAATGAGGTTGAACATTCGTATACTCAGCATTATATAATCTTGATAAACGACTTTTCGCTAAATTTTCAATTTCATCTACAAATTCACAACCTCCATAATATCTTTTCCCCGGATATCCTTCAGCATATTTATTAGTCATCACCGACCCTGCCATTTCTAGTATAGGTAAACTAGTAAAATTTTCTGAAGCAATTAATTCTATAGTGTTTTGCTCTCTTCTCTCTTCAGATTTTAATATACCATATACCTCAGGGTCTTTAATAGATATGTTTTTTGAATTATGCACTACCAATTAGCCTCAGGGTTGAGAGACTCAATAACCCAATTATAATCCTTTGAAACAGGTTGAATCTTTTTTGTTCGCTTTATCTTATCCTCTGCCATAAACCATTGGGCTTTTCCATATAATACATCTTTAGCATTTTCTTCAAACCAGGATTTTTTATTAAACCCTCTATAACCTTTTTTTTCAGCCTTTAAAAAGTAATTATACGATAATTTTGCAACAATTCTATCATCAACTGAAAATGGTTGACTCCTGAAATTATCCCATCCATAAAAATAAACTTTTCCCTTTTGAGCATAGGTATCACCATTATCAGAATTTACATCAATTGATTTATCAGCCCACTTAATCGCCTTATCAAATTCTTTAAGATCTATATAAACATTAGATATAGCTATTGCCACTCTTTCATCTCTAGGGTCAATTTTAAACAACGATGTATATGCTGAAACAGCCTCATCAAGCATATCATTTTTCGTGCATATATCTGCTAATTTTCTAAATGATAGTTTGCTTGTCGGATCAATTTTTATAACATTACGAAGAACAAAAATCGCATCTTCAATCCTTTCTGCCTTTACCAATCTATCAGAATAATCTAATCCATAACTAACATTATCACGATTATCTTCATAACGCTTCCTATAAACATCAAGCGGATCTTTCCCGCTGCTTTCATAAGCCATAGCAAGCTCACTTTGTGCTATTTCATTATTCTGATCAATTTTAAGGATGTTTTCTAAGATCAATATCTGATCATCAAATCTGCCTTGCTCTTTTAATAATTTTGATAGTTCATTTAAAATTGAAATGTCATTGGGTGTTAAATCTGCAAGTCTTTCATACTCAATAATTTCTTTTTCTAATTTTCCCTGACGCTTATATGAATAAGCAAGTCTCTTTCTTAATTCAATGCTGTTTGGCAATTTCTGCAAACCATCTAAAAGAATATACTCAGAACTATCAAATTTATTCATTTGCTCATATGCAATAGCATAGTAGAGATATATTTCTTGTGGGGGTGCATAATTAGGATTCCATTCATCGCAATCCAATGATGTAATCTCAGAATAAATTTTTACAGTTTGTTGCCAATCTCTATTCCTGTAATACTCAGCCGCGCTACTCATTAATCTAGGGCATTTTAGTCTTCTTAGCGAATCTAAACGAGCCTTATCCTTTAAAGGGTCAGAACTTCCACTATCATTTGGTGGAACACACATTGTAAATACAAATATTGTAACTATTAATAAGATCAGTTTCATATTATTCATTTCTTCTTTGTCTCCTTTTTACGAACCATAAGTCAGCAATAGTCAGTCCAACCTGAAGCTGTTGAAATGATTCACTTTTGTAATTATCATCATAAGAGCGAAAACCCCCAGAATAACTAAAATCAATCTGGTTATTTAAAGATTTAAATTTAAAACTAATGCCTAATGCATATCCAAATTCTCTAATAGGGATCTTTGGTGTGATAATACTGTTTTTATAATCAAATCCCATTTTAAATATAAATCTATCATAAAAGGATGTTGATAAATCATTAGAAAACCTTATCAATCCTAGTGATAGATTTGTAGATGATTTAATCATTTTATTAG
>CAYFIF010000196.1:0-3817 GCA_964343085.1 uncultured bacterium
TTATGCGCTTGAGGGGTTAGGTCAATTATTGAATACAATTAGGTTGGTACAAAATAATCTAAATAAAAAGTTAAAGATAGCAGGGGTTGTAATGACAATGTACGATAGCCGTTTAAAGCTTTCTAAACAAGTGGTTGATGAGATTCAAGGTTATTTTAAAGAAAAACTATTTAAAACCCATATTCATCGTAATGTTCGTTTGAGCGAGGCTCCAGGTTTTGGAAAGCCAGCACTGCTTTATGATGCAAATTCAATAGGAGCTCAAAATTACATGACCCTTACTGAGGAAATTTTACACCGTGTCAGAAAATAGATTAGGGAAAGGTATAGAAGCTCTAATTCGTCCAAAATTAGACAAAAAGGAAAATATTTCTCCCCAAAGAAATAATTCAAAGACTAATATTTCGAAAATTAGTATAAGTAAAATTTTGCCAAACCCTTATCAACCAAGACAAAATTTTAGTGAGGATTCAATAATTGAATTGCAGTCATCAATTAAAGAAAAAGGTATAATCACGCCAGTCACTGTTCGAAAAACTGATCTAGGTTATGAACTTATTGCAGGTGAGAGACGGTTGCGTGCTGCAAAAAAACTTAGAATGCGTAGCATTCCTGCATACGTAATAAAGGTAAAAAACAATTCTGAAATGATGGAAATTGCCCTTATAGAAAATGTTCAAAGGGAAAATCTAAATCCTATAGAGATTTCCGAAGCATTAATGATTTTAAATAGTAAGTTTGGTTTGTCTCATAAAAAAATTTCCGAATCTATCGGTAAAAGTAGGGTGTCAGTTACCAACTCATTGCGTTTGCTTAAATTGCCTGATGAAATAATTGAGAGCCTTCGTAGTGGCGAAATTACTAGCGGGCATGGTCGAGCTATACTACAATTAGATACGGAAAAAGCTCAAATAAAAATGTGGAAAAAAATTATACAAGATTCTTTAAGTGTTAGGAATACAGAATTCTTAGTTAAGCCTCTTCAAAAAAAGAAAAAAAAGATATTTCAAAAAAAAATAAAAAATATATCCTATGAAGTTTCTTTGATTGAAAACCAATTGATTGAAAAATTTGGTACAAAGGTAAAAGTCCGAAATAACTCAAAAGGTGGCGTTATTGAGATTTCTTATTTTTCTAATGATGACCTTGATCGCTTGCTTGAAATTTTTGAATCATTATCAAACTAAAGTTTATGTCGGATAAGTATACAATAATGATCATACCGGATGATGAGGGTTCAACAAAAACATATAGTCTATCAAGAAAAACTTTAAGAATCCTCAAATACGTATCATTTTTATTTTTAATATCAATCGTAGTTTTTTTGTATAAATATATACCAATGGTATTTGAACACGATCAACTGAAAAAGGATTATGATAAGTTTGCTTCGGAGAGGATAAGGGTATTAGCTTTATCCAGGGACCTAGATCGGATTAAGCAGATGGATGATTTAGTAAGGAGCTCATTAGGGCATAGGATTGATATCGATGATAATTCAGGATTTCCTGATACAAACAATATCATTCAAAATAATAATAGTTATCTTTCTTATTTGGAAAATATTCCCTCTGTTGCTCCTATTCACGGTTTTATTACGCAAACATCTAATAAACAATCTTTTTTTGTCCAAAAAAGCCATTATGGAATTGATATTGTTGCAAAAGAGGGTGAACCTATAAGAGCGTCAGCGTCGGGATTAATTGTGTTTTCTGGTTGGACATATGAATATGGTAACCTTATAATAATTTATCACGGAGATGATTACTTTACTCATTACGGTCATAATCAGAAAAATTTAGTCAATAGCGGAGAGATTGTAATGCATGGGAGTGTTATTGGATTAGTGGGAAGCACTGGAATTTCTTCTGCGCCGCATTTACATTTTGAAATCTGGAAAGGGTTTGATGTGGTTGATCCATTTATCTATTTTCCTGAATATAAAAACACTGATTTAACCTTATCTAATGACCAAAATTAATTTTCAAAATGTACACACCATGGTAGGAGCGGATGCTGTAATCGATGGGCCTATTAACCTAAGGGAGGGTATAATTATTTACGGAACAGTTAAGGGGCCGGTTAACACCAATGGGCCAGTTCGTGTTGCAGAAAATGGGAACGTTCATGGGAATATAATTGGTTCTGATATTAGAATTGGTGGTACTGTTTCCGGGAATTTGGTTGCTGCAGGGCAGGTTATTTTAGGGAAAAAATCTATTTTAAATGGAGACATTGTATATAGAAAATTATTAATTGAAGATGGAGCCCAATTTAACGGGAAATGTGACTTGATTATCGAAGACCAAGAGGAAAGTAGCAATATAGACTGAATGGGGCAGATTCAAAAAGACCCCAAAAGTGATTTTATCAAAAATACCTTGTTAGGTTTTCAAAACATTATTAAACAGTCAAGTAGAGCAGCCTCGGCTTCTTATACTTTATTAGCATCATTAGCAATTTTCATGCTTGTTGGAAACTATATTGATGGAATATATAATTCATCTCCTAATGGAATTATTTTGGGATTGTGTTTGGGGCTGTTTGTCGGCTTTTATAATCTAGCTAAGGCAATTTGGAAATAAACACATCCTCAAATCAAGTGGCTTTTTAATTAAAGCACCAAGTTATTTTTGGAATTTTACACTTTCTAACCGGTTAAATTTATTAGTAAAATTGCGAGCTGATTTAGAGCAGTTTATCTATACTATCATAGGTGAAGAATCTTAAAAAGTTTCGAAATTAAATTATAAAATAATCGAATGATCGCAGCAGCAGTAACACACTCCACCAAAAGCGTGAAGGAACAAGTTGGAGATTTTATAATTGGGCACGTCTCAAATACCACACCGGGCCATCACATTTTGAATAAAGTTGATTCCCCTATATTACAAACTATCTATAATAATTTTGGGATTGATCTTAGTATTTCCAAGCACGTATTCATGCTCTGGTTAGTGGCCTTGATTGTAGGAGTTGCAGTTATAGTCCCAGTTAGGGCTTATTTAAATAGAGGTGACCTAGTGCCCAAAGGATGGATGAATGCTCTAGAAGCAATTGTACAGTTCATAAGAGATTCCATTGTAAAGCCAAATGTAGGTGATAAATGGGTCATGACATGGTCTCCTATTATTCTCACTTTCTTTTTCTTTATATTATTTGCGAATGGTATAGGGATGGTACCGATTTTTGATTTTCTAGGAGCAACAAATCGGTTTTTGTTAGAGCCAAACCTTGGTGAGGCATATGCTAATGATAATTTTATTAATCATTTATTACATGGTGGTGCTACAGCAACGGGGAATTTTAATGTTACTGGTGCTTTAGCAACCATTACATTCTTTTCGATAATGGCTGCAGGTATTATGGCACACGGATTTGTTCAACACTGGAAGAATCTTGTTCCTCATGGTCTTCCTTGGCCTGTGTATATCATTTTAATTCCCATCGAAATAATGGGCTTATTTGTCAAGCCATTTGCACTCACGATGCGTTTGGCTGCGAATATGACAGGTGGGCATATCGCCCTGCTTGCACTTTTATCTCTAATGGCCATTTTTGGAGATATGTTTCATAGTACAGTTGCAGGAATTGGAGTATCATTCATATCTGTTCCAATGGCAGCTGCTATTTCAGCTTTAGAAATTATTGTTGTACTAGTCCAAGCTTATGTATTTACATTACTTACGGCAGTTTTTATTGGTATGGCAATTCACGTACATCATTAAATAAATAAAAAGGAAATCACAATGACAGCAACTTCATTTATCCCAATTGGTATGGGTTTAATTGTAATAGGTGCCGGTCTAGGCATTGG
>CAYFIF010000197.1:0-3817 GCA_964343085.1 uncultured bacterium
TAATATTTGAAAGGATAGGGACTTGTTTTTCTTCCATATCATCTAGACTAATTTGAATACGACTGGGGTAGATTATTTCAATAAACTCAATAGAATATTTTGATGGCAAGACAATTTTTTGCGGATTATTTTTAAAATAATCATTCAAAACAAACTCATATTCTTTTGAAATCCCTTCTAAATCTATAACTGCTTTGAATTCGATAAAATTTTTGAATAAATATAGACCGAATAGATCTCTTCCAGTTCCTTTCAATCTGGCTTGAGCATATTTTGGCACTTCTTCTCTATGCGCCTTAAGTGCACTTAGATTTCTAGCCTCAATTGGTATATCTATAACCATTGAATAATCGTTATTACTTACAACGAATATCCATAATAATAAAGCAAGGTTAAAAGTAATTAAAGGTGTAGATAATTTTTCAAAAAAAATAGATTTATTTGAGGGTTTCAATTAAACTAAAAGATTAAATCTCTTATTCATCCTCTTCTATTTTTGATTCTTCATCTCCACTATTATCTTCCAAGTCCCCCTCAGACTCAGCTGAACGAGCTTGTTCCAGTAATTCCTTAGGAAAATCAATTTTTTCACCAGTATTCGTATTCTGATTTTTCAAATAATTTTTAACTTCATCATTAGCTGAAGCTGTTTTTGTGTTTCCAGCTAATTCTTCCTTATAAAGGATTACTTTTTTATCTTCTGGAGATACCTTCATTACAATACCTGATAAATTTGCACCAATCTCATACTGCGAAGCTAAAGATCGCCTATCACGTTTTGACATTTTTCCAAATGGTATTATTCCCTCAACGTCCATCTCCAATTCAATAATTATCCCTTTATCAAGAACACGAATAATTTTACCACTTACCTCTTTTCCAGATTCATAATATTCGATGATTTTTGGCCAAGGGTCATCACTTGTCTGCTTATAACCAAGCGAGATTCTTCTATTCTCTCTTGAAACCTCCAGAATTTGTACATTCACTTCTTCGTTTTTTTCTAAAACTTCCTTTGGATGTCTTACTATTTTTGTCCATGATAAGTCAGAAACATGGATAAGTCCATCAATCCCATCATCTATTTCTACAAAAGCTCCAAATTGAGTCAAATTTTGTATTTTACCTTTTATTTGTGACCCTAACTCCAATTTTCCTTCAATCTCATCCCAAGGATCAGGAACTAATTGCTTAACACCCAGACTTATTTTTCTTTCTTGTATATCAACAGATAATACCTTCGCCTCTACATCGTCACCTAAAGAAAATTCTTCCGATGGATTCTTTATGTGTTTAGTCCATGAAATTTCAGAAACATGAACTAAACCTTCTACTCCAGGTTCGAGTTCTATAAAACATCCATAATTAGTCAAACTTACCACTTTCCCATTAACAATATTGCCAATACCATATTTTACTTCAACATCATCCCAAGGTTGTGGAGTTAATTGCTTTAGACCTAAGGATACACGTTTCCGATCTTCATCATATTCAATAACTTTTACAGTAATTTTTTCATTAAGCTCTACAACTTCTGTTGGATGATTTACTCTTCCCCAAGATAGATCCGTTATATGCAATAAACCATCAATTCCACCCAAGTCAACAAATACTCCAAAATCGGTAATATTTTTTATACGGCCTTCTAGAATTGACCCGACTTCAAGCTCATTAAATAATGCGTCGCGTTGTTCTTTGAGACTCTCTTCCAGAATTATCTTATGGGAAACAACTATATTTTTCCTTGATTCATTAAGTTTAACTATCCTAACATCAATTTCCTTTTCGAGATAAACATCAAAATCTTGTATTGGTCTGACATCAATTTGGGAACCTG
This sequence comes from uncultured bacterium, assembly GCA_964343085.1. Taxonomy (GTDB): domain Bacteria; phylum Fidelibacterota; class Marinisomatia; order Marinisomatales; family UBA1611; genus CAZLPW01. The sequence goes on from CAYFIF010000197.1 coordinate 1,838, forward strand.
GCAAAAATGCTTGTATAACCCCTAGATCAACTATTAAACCACCTTTTATTCTTCGAATTACTAATCCAGTAATAATTTTTTCATTTTCATAAGCTTCAATTAATTCATCCCATCTACGCATAAAATCTGCTTTTTCTTTAGATAAAATTGTATTTCCACTAGCATTTTCAAGAGCTTCTAGATATACCTCTACCTGATCACCTATAGATGGAAGTTCATTTTCACTAAATTCATCTCTATCAATAATTCCCTCTGATTTAAAACCAATATCAATTAAAACATCTCTTTCATTCATGCCGACAACTCGACCTTTAATCAATTGTTTTTCAGATATTTCTACTATTGTTTTAGAATATGCAGCTTCTTGATCAGTCGTCAATACGGTATCTAAATTTTCATTATCCATTTCCGATCGTGAAACTACTTTTATATCCTCAAATAGATTAGGATCTAAATAATTTTTCGGTTGCTTTTCTTGTTCAATGCCAACAGATGGCGCTTGGTCAGCGCTGGTACTTTCAACACCTTTATTTGGTGTTTTAACTACCTCTTCTACTGTATTATCTATTTCACTTGTCATTCTAAGATGTTTCCTTTTTATTTTTTAAACTAATTTTATTGATAATTATATCTACAACATTATCGACTTTTATTGAACTTGTATCAATTCTATATGCATCACTCGCTTCCCTAAGAGGTGAATATTTTCTTTTTGAATCCAAATCATCTCTTTCTACAATATTTGAGATAATTTTATCCAATGAATGATTCTCACCATATGAATCCATTTCCTTTTTCCTTCTCATAGCCCGTACTTCCAAATCAGCTACAAGAAAAAACTTGTAGTCTGCATCTGGAAAAACCACAGTTCCAATATCTCTACCTTCTAACACACAATCTTTATTTTTAGCTACGGTCCTCTGCAATCCCACCATCCATTTACGTACCAATAAAATCGAACTTACCTTACTAACCAATGACGAAACTTTAATAGAATTTACTTCTTCTGAGACATCTTTATTATTCAATTGAATAATATTGTTATCATCAAAACCAATAACTGTACTATTAATAAAATTAATAATGGCGCCACTATCATTGATATTAATATTAGATTTTATTAACCCTAATGTCACGGCTCTGTACATCGAACCAGTATTGATATGAATAATATTCAATTTTTCAGAAACAATCCTTGCGACAGTACTTTTTCCTGTAGCTGCTGATCCATCTATAGCTATTATCATAGATAATTAATTCTCAATAAGCCGGCAAACTTAGGGTTCAAGCTATTAATTCCCAACTTTTTTCATTAATGTTTTTTTTTCAAATCTTTGACCTCTGTTTCATTTAAAATTCGAAATTTTCCTATTTTAAGTTTTCCTAGGCTTAATCCTGATATTCTAATCCTAATAATAGATATTAATCTTATTTTCAATCGCAGGAAAATTCTTCGAATCTCACGTTTTTTTCCTTGGGTAAGCCTCAGGATAACAGTTGATCTTTTTTTCAATTTAATTTGACTCAATATTTCTGCTTTACCATATTCACCATAACCTATGTATATACCTTTTTTCAATTTTTGTTTTTGAGAATCTGAAATCAAGCCTTCTATTACAACTTCATAATCTTTTTCAACCTTATTTTTTGGATGAGAAAGATACTGATGAAGATCCCCATCATTTGTAAGTAAAATTGCCCCAGAGGTATTCTTGTCAAGTCTTCCAATAGGAAATATGCGAGTAGATACATTTACCAAATCCATAACTGTTTTTCTATTATGGGTATCCTTTACAGTCGTAATTACACCTAATGGTTTGTTTAATAGAACCGTTATGAATTGATTCTCAAGTTTTACTATCCTATTATCATAGCGAACGATATCTCCTTTTTGAACATTGTAAGCAGGATCTAAACATACAGACCCATTAACGGTAGTCGTAGCAATCTGGATTAATTCATCAGCTCTTCTTCTTGATG
>CAYFIF010000198.1:0-3793 GCA_964343085.1 uncultured bacterium
TGAAGCCTTACATTCTGATTAGATGGGTCAACGTTAATTTCAAACGGACTATCCTCTTTTAAATCATCACCAGTGCTGTATACTAATCTTGAGTTGTTCAATTAAATAAATTCTTAATTAAATATGTCTTTAAAAATTACAGTTAATACTAACTTTTGTTATAGTGAAATTAGATAGAATTAACCATAATAATGCCCAGAAAATTATATTTATTATAACGCTTGTCTTTTTTATTAGTTCCCGATCATTTTCAGAAACTAATGAAAAAGGATCACTCTCCTTTGAAGGTACCGGTATTTTTATAAATGACATAAATCTCAATTGGAGCTCTTTAAAAAGGGGCTATCGTTTTAATGGAAAGTTAAAAACCTTCGAACTAGGTTTCAAAAGAACAGAGATTGATTTCATAGATAAAACTGATAAAAGAGCTTTCAGACTAGACTTTCAAGGCCCAGATCTCTCCTTCTTAGGTCTCAGCATTAGCTTTAACACTAGATCTCCTGATTGGATCCATAACACTAGATCTCGATTTAGAAGTCAATACCAAAAACCTGCACTGGATGGGTTAAACACACTCTCAAAAGCGATCGACTCTTACACTATTTCTGAAAATATGAAACCAGATAATCTTGAAGACTTAATATCCAAAAAATATATCAACCTGAGTACCTATCCATTCAATGATAGAAGAGTAAGCTTTTCACTAGGTGAGTCTGGCACAATCAGCGCCAATTTACCCTCTCGATCTAAATCAAGATCTGCTCAAACCATATATTTTGATACCAAAACAGGAGACCTAACCGGTGACTATATTCCTCTGACCACAGCTGATACAATAGCCTGGGAGTATAGCTTAGATATTAAAGAAATATCTCAAACATTTTCTTCTGAGGCCTCATTAGAATTCATCAAGGACAGCTCTAAGTTTCAATTTCTACAGAAAAAAGGAAGATTTAAAATATCAGGTGTTAATCTAAAGGCAATACCAGATTCAGATATAAATGATCTCGCTCATTTTCGTCTAAATGATATTGTGCTTGAGACATCAAACATTAATCTGTTTGGAATTGTCCGTGATTCAATACCCAAGATTGACCACGCGAGGGGACACTTTACGATGAGAAATGTTGATATAAATATTCCCACAAGCATGACAGAAGATATTGAAATAAACTATTTCCTTGAGCAGCTCGGAATCTGGAACGGGGTCTTTAAAATCAGGTTAATTGACTTCGAGATTAACCTGTTATCAAGCAGACTAGGAGAGATTAGAGCTAGATTTCAGACACCATTTTTAAATATAAGCCTTGACGGTGACCTATCTCTGATCCAAGGAAAAGACGCCCCACAAATATTTTTTCAGCAGACTGAGGTTATGATTAAGCCTATATCTCTTGGCGTTAGAAATACTATAAGAAAATGGGAAAAAGATAATGATATAGACCTTCCAAGAAAAAACGGTGTGATCATGTTAAAAATCAGCGGCCCAGTTTTAAGACCTCAGATCGATGGAGTTATCTACTAAAACTAAATCTAGATAAGCCTCTGTGCTTTTTTCTTTCCTAAAACATACTCCACCTTCCAGCTACCGGGAGCCTCGTGAATGTTTCTGTCTGCTAGGATAGTCTTGCGATATCCGCTAAACTTTATTGACGCGTCCCAGTCCCATCTGCGAGCTAATTTTTTCATAAGCTCTCTCTGAGTTATACGCCTCTCCATCTTAATTAGACGGATCATGTCTCTTGTTATATCATTATTCATTGATCGATGTGAGCTGTACAGCTCATTAATTTTTTCACTGAAAGATCGTGTATTCTCTTCTAGCATAAAACTCTCAAAAACTGGTCTGATGCTGTGGTATACTTTATCATTGCGGTAGTCTTCATCATCTAGATAGAGATTAAGATGCTTTATTAGACCTGTTTGATTTTTGAAAAAATCCGCATTAGGATTTAGCCTAAGATGATAGTCAGATTCAAACATAATATAGGGAACCCCGTTTAAAAGACCGTCAACAGTAGAGCTCTGCCAGTTTCCAAATTTTTGTGCCATAGTCACACCCACAAAGCTCTTCTTTAGCCCATAGTAGTATTCATCAATTGATCCGATTGGCACCTCGGTAAATAACCAGTCATAGCGTTTTTTGTTTTTAGGATAGTATGGGATCCAGACTCTAAAATCTTGCCTCTTTTTCCATAATTTTTCCATGGCCTTAAGAAAATCAGGAAACGTTTTCTCCATGGAAGGCCGATGGTTAAAAACAATCATCCTCAGGTAGTCATTTTCCATAGTCTTGACCTGATCTGAATACCGAAGAGGAACCCTCAAAACGTGCATCTTATCAGATAGTTTTTTTACGGTGGCCCTTGTAAAAATTTTTCTAGCAGCATCAAGCGCGTTTCTCTTCTCTCTTTCTGTATTAAAAAAGTGACCATCCATTTCCATTATACCTGATAGCTTGTCTAAGTCTAAACCGCTGTGTCCTAGCTTAAGAGGATTGTCATCCCAATGAGAAAACCCTAGGATCTTTGGCGAAAGATTTGTGTGATCGTTGAAAAAAGTTTTAATGTTTGTTGCTAGCTCTGGAAGATTTGTAAGAACGACATCGATGCTGTAGTCCTTGAAGTTGATCTGCTTCGCCATCTCAAACATATCGAAGTGATAACGATGTCCAGGGGCATGGGGAAAAGTAATTTCCAAAAATTTTATATTTGAAATGTCTAATTTCTCTTTGATCTGCTTGCTCTTGTTTGCTGCCCTTCCACTAAGCTTTGGGATCACACAGTACCAAAAAATATCATTACGTATAAGCTTCATTGACATTACTAGCTTACGCAAGAACTGCAGATAGCGATCATCTTTAACATTTTTAATGATAGAAATATTTGGGTAGATCAGTACTCTTTTCATAAGACTTAGACTATATAAAATGCGCTAACTCAGTGTTCAAAACAATAACAACCAATTTTATTGAAATAAAGGTAATGAAAATACAATTTTTGCCTCTTTCATAGCTATCAGTTTATAGAATTTCTCTGAATTTAATTGATTCTACAATAGAAAAAATAAAATGGAGTGTTTTAATTACACCTAAATTGTACTAAATTGCTCTGTGTAGTAGGATCAATCGTGTGTCTTAGTGGACTCTAGCACGCCTCCCATTAGTTCACTCGTCCTCACTTTTTATACATAAATTTTTCCCCGCGCGGAGAAAAAACCGTGTGTGGGATATTTGTCTTTAGAGCAAAGCATGGGAGGATCGCCAATGGGCACCAAAAACTTTTCTTTTATAAAAACCACACTCTGTTATGCGCTAACCTTAGGTCTTCTTTTTCCGTCGGCAGAAAAGCAAAAAAAGAGAATCAACAGCATCCACGACCTAGCAAAAATCATTAACAAAAAAACCGACCAATCCCCAGACTATTTTCTTGGTCATAAGTTATCTAATCTAAAGAAAAAAACGCCTAAAAAGTTTCGCTCCTACCAGAATCAAACAGGATCAACTGGCAAACTATCGCTGGATGATATAGAGCAGGTAAACCAAAAACTTAAAACAGTATCAACCCTTTCTTCCAAAGAGCGTTTAGAATTATTTGAAAAGTTAGACCGAATAACAGAAACCCTGGCATCTAGAAATCTTTCTCAATCTCGTGATGATACATGGCTAAGGACCGAATGGAATTGTGATCTTTGGGATTCGTATTGGTTAAGATATTTTAATATTTTTTATTATTATAACGAAAACAATCTAGTTGAAGAATCTTTTTCAGAGATTTGGAATAGCGAAACAGAG
>CAYFIF010000199.1:0-3790 GCA_964343085.1 uncultured bacterium
ACCTGCTCTACCAACTGAGCTACTCCGGAATATATATTTTATTACTAAAAAAGTCAGCGAATTTAGGGGCAATTGAAATTGTCTCAAAGTTACATTTCCTTCTCAGCATACAATTCGCGATTTAATTCAAATAAGCCCCTTTCTTGGTGGTTAGATGTAATAAAAACAATTCCATCCTCTTTATGAGGTTCACCATAGACAGAGTGAATAGATTTTAAACCACCTAGCCAACCTCTATTATCACTGAGATAAACCAAGTCACCTGGTTTGGCTTTCATTTTTTTCATGTCCTTTTCGGAAAAGCGAATATTATCCTTTTCATTTTCTTCGATCTGAAAATTTACGGTTACATTTTCACCTATATTATCATTTACCGGGGATCCTTTAAATATTTCTTTTAGTTTCCCAACATCAAAGACTGTGAGGCCATCCAGGTTTTCTTTTTTTGGTGGTTGAGTAATTAAACTAACAAAAACACCGACTGCTGCACAAACTACAATATTGTAAAGAGCACCAATATATGAATACCCTTTTCCAGGACGCAGCTCTATACCATGCGAAAATGGTGAAATCAGTTCATGGTTGAATTGTCCTAATATCATAAGAAACGCACCAATCGTAAACGTAGCAATTACAGCTGGGGTTGTAAATCTTTTCCAAAAGATCCCTAAAAATACCGCAACAACAAGGGGCGGAGTAAATGTAGAATGGAACCAGCCATGAGCTTCATATATTGATTCAAATGAATTAAAAAACGGGACTAATAAAATAGCAATTACTTTTACAATCACAGATGCTATCCGAGCAATCTCTAATTGTTTTTTCTCTGTTTGATTTTTCTTTACAAGGGGACGATAAATATCATTTACAATTACAGCAGATGAGGCGTTAACTAGGGTATCAGCTGTTGACATAAGAGCAGCACAAAGAGCGGCAATAATAAATCCAAACACGCCTGGGCTAGCAACAATATTAGTAACCGCAACAAATACATCATTAGGCTGGAGACCATCTGGTAATATTCCTGGGATCCCATTTGAAATTGCCCTGCCAATCCATCCAGCGTTTGAAACAACAATCGCAGAGATAGGTAATACAAAAAGAACATTGAACGCAGCAGCTTTTCTCCCTTCATTGACACTTTTAGCTGCCATAAATCGCATTATCAAACCTTGATTTAAGAATAAAAATCCTATAGATCCAGCAATTCCATCCTGCCAAAATATGCCAACAAAATTAAAATTGGGAGGATGATTAAAATGTGCTAGTGGAAGTTTTTGAGCTGGTGTCAAAAAACTCCAAAAATTATGCATGCCCAATGATAATACCCCATCTCCAAGATATTGTAATCCAAGAAAGAACAAAAGCAAACCTGAAAATAATAAAATTAAACCCTGAAAAAGATCTGTAAATATCACAGATGTTTGTCCTCCAAAATGCATGTAAATAGTTGTTGCTACTGCAATAATTATAACAGTAAGCATGAGAGGGATATTATATATTTTATATAAGGCAGTAGCCAAGGTCAAAAGCTGTATAGCAATGTATCCTATCATATATAAAAGTATCATAGTAGTTGCTAATAATCTGGCTGTTTTATTGAACCTTTTTTCAAAATATTCTGGAATTGAACGAACTTTTGAGTAATAAATAATTGGCAACCACCCAAACATAAACAGAGGCATGAAGAACCAATCATTCATATAAGTCATTGTAGATGAGAAACCATACTGATACGCTTTTGTGGAGTACTTTACAAAACTATGTGAACCTATCCCAGTCGCTACTATAGAAATAGTAATCAGCCACCAAGAAAATCTCCTACCTCCAAAAAAATAATCTGAAGTGGTTTTACTGTACTTACCAAAATAAGCGCCAAATCCCATTACTAATATGAAATATATTAATATTACAGCTCGATCGAGTTCTGTCCCTATCGCAATTTCCATATTAATCTTTTATATTTTTTTGAAAAAATTGTGATACGCTATCATTAAGCTCTTCCAAGCTCTGCTCCAAGACTGTTAAACGATTTTCAAGGCGCCGATTAAAATAAATAAATAAACCAAAAAGAACCAAAAACTTAACCACCCAATTAATATTAATATCGAGTGCCAACAAAATTAAAACCCCATGAATCACTGCATAATATAAAAAACCAAAAACTAGAATTGATAACCATCTTTTATGTTCCTTTTTCTTCGCATTTAAGGCTTTAGTACTTATAATAAGATAAATACCTATTATAAAAAATATTCCCCCAACACCATAGAGGTATATAAAAGGCATCCATGTGTTCGCAAACTCTGGCATTAAATTATTTTTCCCGAATCATTAAAATACGGTTTAAGGTTTTTCCATGTCTCTAACAAGCCTTCCATAATTACTTTCGTGTGACCTAACACCGGCATAAAATTTGTATCACCTGCCCACCGCGGAACAATGTGGTAATGAATATGTTCTTCAATACCAGCTCCAGCAACTTTGCCTAAATTAGCACCAAAGTTAAAACCTTCCGCTTTTAATTCATTTTTTAAAACCCCCATTGAAAAATTAGATATTAACATTATTTCAGAGGCCGTTTCTTTATCGATTTTACCCATATCAGAAGTGTGATCATAAGGAGCAACCATAAGATGGCCATTGGAGTATGGATAAAGATTTAATAATAAAAAAGAAAACTGCCCTCGAAAAAGAACTAGATTCTCTTTTTCGAGATTTGAATTATACTTAAAACAAAAAATACATTCTCTGCTTTTCGGGTCTTTTATATAATCCATTCTCCATGGTGCCCATAATCTGGTCATTATTTATATTTGTTCTTCTTTTTCAGTTTGAGCTGAAGCAACTACTTTTTTCTCAATTTCCTTAGGCATCATTTCGTAATGACTGAATGATTCTGAGTGAATACCCCTTCCCCCGGTCAAGGAACGAACAGTAGTAGCATAATTATATAATTCAGCTTGAGGCACCTGTGCTTTAATTAATTGAAAATTACCATCCGCATCCATTCCCATTATTTTTCCTCGCTTTGAAGATATATCACCCATTATATCACCCATAAATTCTTCGGGCACTTTTACATTAATATCAAATATTGGCTCTAGCAAACAAGGCTGAGCACTTTGGAACGCTTGTCTGAATGCATGTGCCCCAGCCGTTTGGAATGCAATGTCTTTTGAATCAACAGGGTGCATTTTCCCATCATAAAAGTCTACCTTTAGATCTACAACCTTGCAATTTGCTATGACACCCTCACTGCATACTTTGGTTACTCCTTTTTCTACAGAGGGGACAAAAACTCTATCAACATTTTGACCTACTAGCGAATTCGTAAACTCAACGCCGTGACCTCTCTCCTTTGACTCAATTCTCATCCACACTTCAGCAAACTGACCTGCACCCCCTGACTGCTTTTTGTGACGATATTTTGCTTCACCCTTCCCTTTAATTGTTTCTCTGTAAGGGATTTTTGGTTCAGCTTGTAAAATATCAATCCCAAATCTTCTTTTCAATCGTTCAGTCGTTACTCTAAGATGTAGCTCGCCTTGGCCAGATATTATTGTTTGGTTAATTTCATTATCAACTCGATAAACAAAAGTAGGGTCTTCTTCATGTAGCGTTGCTAATCCGATAGCAAGCTTTTCTTCTTCTCCCTTAGCTGAAGACATTATAGCTGAATGGATATTTGGATTTGGCAATTTCAACTTAGGTAATGAAACATGCGTACCCGAACACAAAGTGTTATTTGTATGAGTATCTTTTAATTTAACTACAGCCGCTATATCAC
>CAYFIF010000200.1:0-3785 GCA_964343085.1 uncultured bacterium
TCAAATGAACGATGCTCACATATATTGTACTGAGGAACAGTTTAAACAAGAATTTCTTGATGTTTGTAAAATGTATTTATATTATTTTGAAATATTTGATATAAAGAAATATAAAATGAGACTAAGTCTCCATGATAAAAAAGGACTAGGGAAAAAATATGTTAATCAACCCGATCTTTGGAAATTAACCGAAAAATGGGTAAGGGAGGTTTTGATTGAAAACAGTATTCAATTTTATGAGATTGAGGGTGAAGCAGCTTTCTACGGGCCAAAAATTGATGTACAAGTATGGAGTGCAATAGGCAAAGAATTTACCCTTGCCACAAACCAGGTCGATTTTTCAGTGCCGAAAAAATTTAATCTAACCTACAAAACGAAAGACGGAATTCTCAAAACTCCGTTATGTATTCATAGGGCACCATTAGGAACGCATGAGCGATTTATAGGGTTTTTGATTGAGCATTTTGGAGGTAACTTCCCGCTTTGGCTTGCGCCAATACAGGTAGCCGTTCTTCCTGTTTCTGATAAGGCTATCAGATATGCCCAAAAGGTTAATGAAGAATTAATAAATTCTGGAATAAGGTCCGAGGTTGATAACAGAGACGAAAAAATAGGATCAAAAATTAGAAATGCTGAAATTTTAAAAATTAATATAATGATTATTGTAGGAGAAAAAGAAAAATTAGAAAAAAATATAACCGTTAGAAAACGTTTCTTAGGAGACACAGGGAAAACTGATTTAAATTCTTTTATTGAGAAAACTAAAAACGAAATAAATAATAGGAGGCTTCCTCATAGCAAAAAAACAAAAGCAAAGAGTTAACAAAGAAATTAAAGCTGAAAAAGTAAGACTAATTTCTGAAAAAGGTGAACAACTTGGGATCGTTTCTTTGGAATCTGCACTTGAGAAGACCCTAGATAGAGGATTGGATCTAATTGAAATTGCTCCCGATGGGAAGCCACCTGTTTGTAAAATCGTTGACTATGGTAAGTTAAAATATGAAAAAAAGAAAAAACAACAGCAAAGCAGAAAAAAACAACATGTTATAAAAGTCAAGGAAATTCGTCTTCGTCCTACCATTGACGAACATGATTTAATGACAAAACTAAATCAAGGAAAAAAATTCTTAGCTGATGGCTCAAAGCTGAAAATCACTCTAATGTTCAGAGGAAGAGAAATGTCTAGAATTGATCTAGGTAGAGACGTTATGGAAAGAGTTTTTAAAGAATTAGAAGAAGTTGCTGAAATTGAAAAAGACATTCCCCTTGAAGGAAGGAAAATGTCTGTAATTTTGAATGCAAAATAGGAGTTAATTATATGCCAAAAATGAAGACCAGGCGAGGAGCAGCTAAAAGATTTAAGGTTACTGGTTCAGGTCGAATAAAAAGAAATAAAGCAAACCATCGTCATATGCTAATAAGAAGATCAAATAAAGTAAAGCGTAAGATGAGGCAAGTTGGAACGCTTAGCAAAGGGGACTCAAAATTAGTAAAAGCAATGTTAGGAATATAAGCAATGGAGATTAAATAAAATGCCAAGAGCAAATAGTTCTGTACCTAGACATAGAAGGCACAGAAAAATAATTAAACAAGCTAAGGGCTACTTTGGAGCTAGAAGTAAAACATTCAAATCTGCTAAAGATGCCGTAATTAAAGCTGGTTTATATGCATATAGAGATAGAAGGCAGAGAAAAAGACAGCTGAGGAGACTTTGGATTACAAGAATTAATGCAGGTTGTAGATTAAACGATATCACATATTCTGATTTTATCAGTGGATTGAAAAAAAATAAAATTGAATTAAATAGAAAAATTTTGTCAGAACTTGTCGTAAATCACCAAAATGCATTTTCCGAACTGGTAACTTTAGTCAAAAATTAAAATGCCTATTGATGATCGTATCGATAGAACTAGAAAAAATTTTCTATCAGATATAGATCCTTTCCCAAATAATTTAGAACAAATAGAAAGAATTCGTTCAAAATATCTTGGTCGAAAGGGTGCTGTAACAGAATTATTTTTATTACTCAGAGAAGCCTCAAAAGATGACCGGCCCCTCCTAGGTGACAAGTTAAATAATTTTAAGAAAGAATTAACTGATAGATTTAACTTTGAATTATCAAAGTATTCTAAAAGTATCAAAAGCTCTGAGGAAAATAGATTTGATTTTTCTCTCCCAGGATACGGTACTAGGCTAGGCTCTATCCATATTTTAGAGCAAACACTTTCCGAGATAAAAGAGATCTTTAAATCTATTGGTTTCCATTTAACATACGGTCCTGAGATTGATGATGATTATCATAATTTTAGTGCTTTAAATATTCCCGAACATCATCCTTCGCGGGATATGCAGGATACATTTTTTGTTGACTCTAAAAATGTCCTAAGAACGCATACATCAAATGTTCAAGTCCATTTAATGGAAGAGAAAGATCCCCCACTTCGTTATATTGTTCCAGGAAGAGTATTTAGGAATGAAGCAATTAGCTATAAAAGTTATTGTTTATTTCATCAAGTAGAGGGTATCTATGTTAATAAAAAAGTATCTTTATCTGAGCTAAAAGGTTGCCTTGAATATTTTGTTAAACAGATGTTTGGATTTAAAAGAAAAATGAGATTTAGACCTTCATTTTTCCCATTTACAGAACCAAGTGCAGAAGTCGATATTTGGGATAATGAAAGAAATCAGTGGATGGAAATTTTGGGTTGCGGCATGATTGATCCTACTGTTCTTGAGAATGTTGGTTATGATTCGACGATTTGGCAAGGTTATGCTTTTGGCATGGGTGTAGAAAGAATTTCCATGCTTAAGTATGGGATTAACGATATTCGCCATTTTTACAATGGAGATATTCGGTTTTCAAAACAGTTTATATGATAGTATCTATAGAATGGCTAAATGATTTTGTTGAAATCAAGGAAAGTCCTAATGAACTTTGTGATTTGTTATCCAATATCGGTTTAGAGGCAGAAACAACTCAATTTACTAATAAACTACCTGGTGTAATTGTATCTAAGATTGAATCTGTAAAAAAACATTCCAACGCCGATAAATTAAAAGTGTGCATGGTAAATGATGGAAAAAATACCCATCAAGTTGTATGCGGTGCGCCAAATGTCTCTTCGGGTCAAATTATTGCTTACGCCACTATCGGAAGTATATTACCTGGAAATATAAAAATAAAAAAAGTGAATATTCGGGGCGTAGAATCAAGTGGGATGATATGTTCTGAAAATGAACTAAAAATTTCAGATGACCATGAAGGAATAATGGTTCTTCCCAATAATTTAAAATTAGGTAAAGAATTTTCATCATCCTTTGGCTATAAATTTTTGTCCATAGAATTGGATATAACCCCTAATAGAGCGGATGCTTTTTCACATTTTGGCGTTGCACGTGATATCGCATGTGTAACTGGCAGAAAGCTTAAAACGCCTCCTCAGAACAAATTCACCATACTCAAAAATTTTAAAATTCCAATTTCTTCTGAAAGTATTGATGATTGCCCAAGGTATATTGGTGGTATACTAAAGAATGTCAAAATTGGCCCTAGTCCAGATTGGATAGTTGAAAGGTTAAAAGCCGCTGGACAGCGAAGTATTAATAATGTGGTTGATATTTCTAACTACGTTTTACTTGAAACTGGACACCCAACACATATTTTTGACTATAAAAAAATAAATAATAAAAATATTATTATCAGAAGAGCACGTAAAAATGAGCACATAGAGACTTTGGATGGGCAAAAATATGAATTAAATCAGGATCATTTACTTATTACAGAT
>CAYFIF010000201.1:0-3765 GCA_964343085.1 uncultured bacterium
TATTCTTCGTCAAATAAGATCCGTTGAAGGTATCTCAATTTTAAGTGTTGATTCTGGGGTTGATACGAATCGTACGGTTGTAACTATGGTTGGAGGTATAGAGGAAGTAGAAAATGCAGCATTTATCTGTATCAAACGTGCTTCAGAATTAATTGATATGAGGAGTCACAATGGAACCCATCCTCGTCTTGGAGCTACAGATGTATGCCCATTTATTCCTATTTCTGATATTACTATTAAAGAATGTATATTATTATCCAATAGAGTTGGGAAAAGAGTAGGCGAAGAATTAGGAATACCTGTATATCTATATGAAAAATCAGCAAAGAAAAAATTTAGACAAAAATTGCCAGATATTAGGAAAGGAGAATATGAGGGCTTATCAAAGAGAATATCAACTAAAAAATGGAAACCTGACTATGGACCTAATAAATTTAATAAATATAGTGGCGCTACTGTAATAGGTTGTAGAGATTTCTTAATTGCTTATAATATTAATTTGAATACCAAAGATAAGCGTTTGGCAACAGATATCGCTTTTGATTTACGCGAAATTGGACGTTCAAAAAGGATACCAAACCCATTATCAAAAAATTTATTAGATGGAGAAATTGTAAGGAATAAAGATGGATCTCCTGTAAAAGTTAAGGGTGTTTTTAAAGATGTAAAGGCTATAGGTTGGTATGTTGAAGAATACAGATGTTCTCAGGTTTCAATAAATATAAATAATTATCATGTTTCATCTATCCATGATATTTTTGATGCAACGTGTAAATTAGCTGAAAATCGTGGTCTCAGAGTTACAGGAAGTGAGCTTGTAGGTCTAATACCCTTAGATGCTGTGTTGCTTGCTGGGAAGCATTATTTGAAAAAACAAAACTCTAGTATAGGTGTGCCTCAAGATGATATCATTCAATGCGCAATTAAATCTCTTGGTTTAAATGATATCAATAAATTTGATCCTCATAAAAGAATTATTGAATTTGCAATAAAAAAGGATAGGAATCCGTTAATTAAAATGAGTAGTCGTGATTTCATTGATGAGCTATCGAGAAATAGTCCAGCTCCGGGAGGTGGAAGTGTTGCTGCAATAGCCGGTGCAATGGCTGCTGCTTTAACCAGTATGGTAACTGCTTTGAATTATGGTAAGAAAGATTATCTTAATCAAAGTAAGTTATTAGAAGATATAGGAGAAAAAGCACAAATTCTTAAAGATGAACTGACTTTTTTAGTTGATGAGGATACTACTGCATTTAATAGGATAATAGAAGCCAATCGGTTACCTGAAAAGAATGAAAAAGAAAAAAAAGCAAAAAAAATGATTAAGCAAAATGCAACAATATATGCTATTGAAATTCCAATGAGAACTGCAAAGAATTGTTTTTCAGTTCTGGAGCTCAATAAGCTAATAATTTCTAAAGTAAACCCTAACTCTATAAGTGATTTGGGTGTATCCTCTGAATTTGCATCTTCAGGAATCAAATCTGCATGCATGAACGTATGGATTAATTTAAATGAAGTAAATAATGATCAGTATCGTAAAAAAACTCTTTCTTTTACAAAAATGTTGATAAAAAAATCAGAAGAAATTCATAGGTATAATTTTGATTTTATCAAAAATTTAATTTATGATTAAAAAGCTAAATCAAGAATTACGTAATAAAATTTCGGCGGGTGAGATAGTTGAAAGACCAGCGTCTGTAGTTAAAGAACTTATAGAAAATAGTTTAGATGCTGGTGCTACTGAAATTATTGTAGTTATAGAAAAAGGTGGGCATAACAGTATAAAGGTGAGGGATAATGGGCATGGTATTTCTTCAGAAGATCTGCCCCTTTCAATTTTGCCTTATCATACCAGTAAAATTGAAAAAATAAATGATTTGCTTTCTATTAATACTCTTGGTTTTCGAGGTGAGGCCTTAGCTAGTATTGCTTCTGTATCTGAATTTTCTATTTGCTCTAGTAATGGATCAAATGAAGGTTCAGTACTGAATTTTGAAGGCGGTATCCCAAGTGAATTACAGCCGGCACCTAATATTGATGGTACAGAAGTAACTATTAACAATTTATTTTATAATACCCCTGCTAGAAAAAAATTCTTAAAAACTCCTCGCACTGAGTTAAGGAAAATTGTTGATGTTGTTAGAAGATATGGACTGGGGTTTCCTGAAGTCTCTTTTGAACTGATTTCAGATGGTCGAAATATATTTATTCTTCATCAGGAACCTCTTGAGGACCGAATTAATAAATTATTAGATCCTACATATTCAAAGAATTTATTGCCTTTGACTTTAGTAAAAGGAGACTACGTTTTTTCTGGTTTTGTCGGTAATCTTAATCTTGTTCGGAAAAGACCAGGAGAACAGTACTTATTTTTAAACAGAAGGTTTATAAAAGATAGATTACTAAACTCGTCAGTTTATAATGCTTATCAATCTTTGGTAAAAAGAGGGGAATATCCTTTCTTTTTAATTAATCTTTTGATCCCATCAGATCAGGTCGATGTTAATGTCCATCCTATGAAAACAGAAGTTAGGTTTAAAGATGAATGGAGGATTTTTAATATTTTAAAATCAGGTGTTGCCGAATCTATAAATAGTTTAGTAAAAACAATTCCAGATTTGGTTCCTTCGGTAAAACAATCTTCTGTGGACGGGAGACAAAGTGGTCTTTTTTCAGGTAGCTCTCTAAATATGGTAAAACCAGACCATTCAGGAGATATTAAAAAAAGTGATATATTGTCTAATGGAAATAAGAAAATAGCGAATCTTGAAAGGGCAAAAGATTATGTTTCTCGATTAGCTGAATTTTCTGATAGATCTGATAGGAATTTAGAAATGGGAGAAATATGGCAAATACATAAAAAGTATATTGTTTCTCAAATAAAAAGTGGATTAGTTATTATTGATCAACATGTTGCCCACGAACGGGTATTATACGAGGAAGCCCTCATTGCATTTGAATCGTCTTTTATGGCATCACAAACTTTGTTATTTCCTGAAATTATAGAATTTTCTTCAAATGATTTGGATATTTTAATTGATATTTTACCATATCTTGAAAGAATAGGTTTTAGAATAGAAAAAAAAGGTAAAGATTCAATTCGAATAATTGCAATCCCTTCAGCAATTAATTGGGGAAATGAAAGAAAAGTAATACGTGAAATCATTGATCATTTTATTGAACATCAGAAAGAGTATAGTTCTCATCAGGAGGCTTTAGCTGCAAGCTTTGCTTGCAAAGCAGCTGTTAAAGCGGGAGATGATTTAACAGCTGAAGAAATGCAAGAATTAGTTAGTTTATTATTTGCGACTGAACACCCTTATTATTGCCCCCATGGTAGACCCATCATTATTAAGCTTTCTCTTGATGAACTTGATAGGAGATTCGAGAGGATTTAATAATTTTTACTTAATTTCTTTGGGTCGAACAAACCACTTTAATGTTCCTGCGGTATGGATTATATCTGACCAGAAATCTATATCAAAAGTAATCATTGCCATTGTTGCGGTAGGATACTTAATGGAGCCATTAGTCGTTTTATTTTCTATAAAGGAAGACATTGTAGGTTCGTGTCCAACAATACAAATCGAATTGTATTTATTTTTTTGTTTCCCTATGAGGGAAATAATTGTGTTGTGCGAGGCTAAATAAAGACACTCTGATAATTCCATTATTGAATTCCAATTACCAGATTCAATCGCTAATAACGCAGTACTATGAGCTCTATTAGCTGTAGAGGATATCACCAATTCTGGGATTTCA
>CAYFIF010000202.1:0-3735 GCA_964343085.1 uncultured bacterium
TGAAAAAAATTTTTATTTTTAGATTTAGATATTGTGTTTAATTTGTTTTATGCAGTTTGGTTATTTGATTTTTCTTCCGTTACCTTCATTATATCTGCTGCCCTTTTTACTGATGAGCTTGATGAGTTCCGTGAAGCAATAGTCTTAACGGCATTATCTAGCGATTTTCTTCTAATATCGTTAAGTTCTTTTACTGTAATTTGCATTCTGTCAGCTGTTCTTTTTAGTTTTTTTGGATCTCGAAAATTTATTCTATCCCATTCATAAGCTCTCAATATTGTCAAATCATCAGTAGACCAGTCATCAGATTTGAGAACACCACCAACTGTCCACACAGATTTTGCATTTTTATTTGTTGTATCCATTATTATTGAATTAGTCATTTGTGCAAGGTCAAACATTTCAGTATTTTTAAGTGGAATTGCATTGAAGATTTTGGCGTAATCCACATCCAATTCTTCAGCAAATGCTAAGGTTTGACGAATTTCTTCCCAAGTCTCTGTTGGAAAACCGATGATAAAATTTGCCGCAACATATATTCCTTTTTTTTTGGCGTATGAAATCATTTTTTTTGCATGATTAAAATCTATTGGTTTCAAGATTATATCTCTAGTAACCCTTTCAGTTCCCGACTCGATCGCAACATCTATATAATCACATCCGCTTTCTACCATTAGGTCAATTGTTTCTTCATCTAACCTAAAAACAGCGGTTGCTATTGATGTCCAAGGCATTGTTAGACCTCTTTCAATCATTCTCCTTAGCAATTCTTTCATTCTTTTTGTATTGGTAAACATATTATCGTCATCAAAAACTACTGATTTGATGCCGTATTCTTTTTTTAACCATTCAATTTCATCGCAAACATGATCTGGAGTTCTTGATCTAAAGTAACTACCTTGTAAAGAAGGAACCTGGCAAAATGAACATTTTTCAGGGCAGCCTCTAGAAGTTATAATTCTTGCATAAGGATAACCTCGAGGTATATCAACACTCTTTCTGCTCCATTGGTTTGCATATGATAAATAGTCTATTAAATGATATGCTGGCTTCGGTAATAGATCTAAATTTTTTATAAAAGCAGAATGACCTCTATGATCTATTTTTCCGCTATCTTTGTTTTTAAAACATATTCCTCTTTCTGGCAATTCACACGCACCAGAAATAAAACCAACAAGCTGTCTAAATGTAAACTCACCTTCTCCAATCACAACGTAATCTAAATTTTCATCTTCAATTGCTTGCTCTGAGTTAGAAGTGGCATAAACACCTCCAAGTACAGTTATTATATCTTTCGATATATCTTTAATTAATTTTGTAGTGATATGTGCGGCTTTGTGATACTGATCCATTAACACTGTTAAACCTATTATATCTGGATTATAATTCTTAATTCGTTTTGTTATTTCTTCTTTAGATAATTTTTCTTTATAAGCATCAATGACCATTACGTCAGATGTAATATCTTCTACCATAGAAGCAAGCTGACAGAGATTCCAGGGAAGCAGATCCCACAGTGCGTTCACATCTTCATCAATCCAGTTGAAATTAGGCATAAGAAACAATATTTTGCGCTTCTTTTTAATCAGCTTAGTATCAACTTTAAAAGGAGTCTCTTCTAGCTTAGGATTAAGTGCCTTAAAATATTTTCTCCTGCCCTTTTTATCTATAAGCTTATTTATAATTTCTTCGGATATTTCATTTTTACCATTTTTTTTCATAACAATAAATTAAGATACCATATAACCGATGTTAGACCAATATTTCAATAAATTTGGCTTTTATATTGAAATAATTTTCTATAAATGGGCCATCAGAATAGATAATAGATAATGCACAATCTGGTAGAAATAAGAGAAATATTTTGATATTCGATAAACTTTACTAATAGTTCAATTGATTTAACAAATGCAATTGTCAAAATATATAACCAAGTACATTGAGGCAAAAAAAGTAAGAAAAGTTTTTATGTTGTCTGGTACAGGCTCCATTTATCTCGATGACGCTTTCTCAAAATCCAAAAAGCTAAACTATATTTGTGCAAGGCATGAAGCCGCAGCAGTAATGATGGCTAATGCTACATCAAAACTAAACGGCACCGTTGGAGTTGTGGTTGCTACAACAGGTCCAGGAGGAACTAACGCAATAGGAGGGTTAACGGAATCATGGGTAGATTCTGTGCCTATCTTAGTTATATCTGGTCAAACATTTAGCCATCAAATTTCTAATAAAGCTAGATCTTTTGGTCTACAGGGATTTAATATTATTGATAATGTAAAAAAAATTACAAAGTATTCTGCTATAATAAATGATCCAAAAAAAATTAAATATCATTTAGACAAAGCGTTTTATTATGCAACAGAAGGAAGACCGGGACCAGTATGGTTGGATATTCCCATGAATATTCAGGCTGCTGAAGTTAATCCTGGTTTACTTAAAGGATTCAAGAAAAAAGATAAAATTAAAAAAATTGATTCACTAAAATATAAAAAGTTTAATAAAATTCTTAATCATTCTAAAAATCCCGTTATTCTTTTTGGCCAAGGAATTAGACTATCTAACTCAATAAATATATTTAAAAAATTTTTAAAAAATCTAAATATACCAGCAATATGCACGAGAATGGGTTTGGACATATTAAAATATGATGACCCAAATTTTTTTGGTTTAGCTGGTATCAGAGGACACAGATTTGCTCAAAGAATACTTAAAAAAGCAGATTTAATTTTGACTATTGGTACCAGTGTTCCACATACAGTTTTAGGTAAAGATTTAAACAATATAAATAAAAAAGTTCAGATAATATCTAATGATATAGACCTAAACGAATTAAAGAAAAAAAATTTAAATCAATCCAAAATTTTATTTAATTTAGACTGCAAAGATTTCTTGGAAAAACTTAGAAAATCTATAAAAAAAAGTAAAAATCATCAGTGGTCTAAATGGTTTAGTTACTGCAAAGAAGTTAAAAATAACTTACCCACTTTAGACAAAAGGGTAATTAAAAATCCAATAAATTCTTATTATTTAATTGAATGTTTAAATAGTTTATCCAAAAGCAATGCAATTTTTATTAATGATGCAGGAAGTGCAAACTATGTTTCTTCCCAAGGATTAAAAATAAAAGGAAACCAAAGAGAAATTACTTCTGGAGCCTTTTACAGCATGGGCGTTGCTGTGCCCATGTCAGTGGGAGCAGCCGCTGCATATGACAACAGAAGACAAGCAATTGTTGTAACAGGAGATGGATCTATTGAGCTAAATATTCAAGAATTAAGAACCATTTCACTGGGGAATTTTAATATAAAAATATTTGTTATTAATAATGGCGGTTATGCTTCAATAAGGAAATCACAAGATGACATTATGTCTGGCGGTCATTATATCGATGATACTTCAGTTTTAAATTTTGAAAATATTGCAAAGGCCTTTAAAATTAAATATTTAAAAATAGACAACTACAAAAATTTAAAATCAAAAATTAAAAGTGTTTTAAATAAAAAAGGGCCCTACTTAATAGAAGTTATTTGCGATGATAAGCAAAAAATTATTGAAACTGTATGATAATATGCACTAAAGAAAGCAAGCTGATTGATAATCCTAATTTAATCGGGTATTAAGTGATTAATGAGAGAGATAAGTTCAAATAGAAGTTTTGGTATCATATTTTTTATAGTTTTTTTATTGATATCAGTTTGGCCAATGATTGACGGACAGACAATCAGAATTTGGTCG
>CAYFIF010000203.1:0-3715 GCA_964343085.1 uncultured bacterium
TGATTTTATGGAGAATCCGCCGAAAAATTTTTTTAGATTATCACTAGGAAGTGAAGTTCGACTTAAATATGCATACTTTATCAAGTGTAATGAAATAATTAAAGATAGCAATGGGCATCTAACTGAGATTAGATGCACA
The DNA here is from genome assembly GCA_964343085.1 of uncultured bacterium. Classification (GTDB taxonomy): domain Bacteria; phylum Fidelibacterota; class Marinisomatia; order Marinisomatales; family UBA1611; genus CAZLPW01. The sequence continues at coordinate 140 of CAYFIF010000203.1, forward strand.
TATGATCCTGAAACTAAAGGTGGGAAAGCACCTGATGGAAGAAAAGTTAGGGGTACGATTCACTGGGTATGTGTGAAAAATTCAATTAAAGTTAAAGTGAAACTATATGATAGGTTGTTTTCTGTTGAGCATCCTGATCAGGAAAAGAATTTTCTTGATGCTATAAATCCCAATTCGCTCCAAGTTATTGATAATGCGAGGTTAGAACCATCTCTTACAAAACCAAAGTATATTAATTATCAGTTTGAACGTATTGGTTATTTTAAATTAGAAGAAGAAAAAATGAACCCAGATTCTCTTATTTTTATTCGATCAGTGTCATTGCGTGATTCTTGGGCTAGATTTTTAAAACAAAATGATAAAAAATAAAATAAACTGGTTAAAATCCTTGTTTACCCTTAATTTATATAAATGAAGCCGAGGATAAGGATGCGGAAAATCCTGATTTTATTATTTGCTTGTCAACTCTTTTCGTTTCAAGAGCCGATTGTGTATCTATATGTTTTACCATTTGAAAATATAGATAGTGATCCTACTGTTGAGTGGATTGCTCCGGGTTTATCAGATATGGTTAATGGTGAACTGAAGAATCAGCCTGGCATAAAATTGAAAACAAAAGAAGATTTGGAAATTGTGATGAATGATCGGAGGTTGATGATGAGACAGCCTCGGGGTTCAAGGAATTTTCTTTTATTGGGTAAGTTTAAAAGGAAATTGGATGAAATTCATGTTGATATTCAGTTAGTTGATATTTCGAACTGGGAGGAAGAGAAAACCGATAAAATCATTCAAAAGTATAGTGAGATTCCCCTATTGAATCAAAATGTAGGATCATCAATTAGAAAAATGATAAGTTCTTATATTCCAAAACAGATTAACAAAAATACATTGACTTATTCATCATACTCTAAGCCTAAAATTCAAAAAAAACTAGATCCAGTATATTCTGAATCGAATAAATTAGTTTATAGTCTTGATAGCCAAATAGCGGAGCTTGAAGCATCTATGGATGCACTTTTAGGTGCACGTAAAAGAGAGGACTCTATTCCTGAAAAAGGAGTTACTCGAAAAGAATCTAGTGGTTGGAATATGGATTTTAATATTGATGAGAAAATAGAGTATAATCCTAAAAACGCTGCTAATACAAAAATGCTATCAACTGTATTAGATCAACTATTAAATAACCCATATGATATTGAACTTGAGAAACCAGAATTAATTTATCACAATGATGATGAACTTTATATGACAGTTCGATTTCCTGTATCATACAAGCTTAAAGAAGAAATAATCAAAGATATGCTTACTAACTTACCGTATACAGGACTAGAGCAGAATGGGAGTCTTACCGTTTTTTATTTTAATAAAGAATCTTTTAATTTTACGGAGAAGGTTGTAAATAGAATTAAGTCTGGTGATTATAGAGCTGTTCCAATTATTAGAATATATGATAAAAATGAAAATATTTTGGTTGTTATTGCAGATTCCCCAGAAAGCTATATACATTCTAAAAATAGCAGCAGAGTTTTGTATATTCCACAAAATCAATTTTCACATTTGATTGAGTTTACAGTAGGCGGCTGGTCTATGCAGGTGGCAATGGAAACTGTAGAAATCAATGCGGTTTATGAGATGATTCTTCCTGTATCGCAAATGGAAGAAATGAATAATATTAATCTTAAATTTGTTAAGGAAAATGAATTAGAATCATTTTTGGACCCTTTATTGTAGCGTTATGAAAAAAACATTTTTTATCAAGACAACTCTTTTCCTTCTAATACTTAGTGTAGCTATATCTAATCAATCGACTACTAAGATTCCCAATTTAGAAATTAAATTTCTTAATGGTCAAAGGACAACTATATATGATCTATTAAAAAAAGGACCATTATTAATTGATTTTTGGGCAACCTGGTGTACTCCTTGTAAAAAATTAATGGTTCACCTTGATAAATATCACCAAAGTTATAAAGAAGATGGTTTCCAAGTTTTGATGATTAATCAAGACACGCCACGAAGTCTTGGTAAGGTAAAGTCTTATATCAATTCCAAAAGACATAAATTTCTAGTTGCCGTTGATCCGAATCAACAAATAGCAAAAAAATTAAATGGACAAATAATGCCGAGTCTTATTTTAGTTAAGCCAGATGCATCAATAGTCTGGAGGCATCAAGGGTTTATGCCAGGTGAAGAAAAAGAAATTCAAAAACAAATCGAAATTCTTATTAATCAAATACGAAAATACGATCAATGATAGCGGATGCGATATTTTCAATTATTTATATTTAGTGCTGTTTTAGCACAGACCACAAAAATCCCCTTTTTTGATCTTGATTTCTGGAATTATAATACTGGGATAACAATGAATTTTGGTGATAGTTATGATGACTATTCCTTTATGGAAAACAGAATGGATCTTAATTTTTTTAAAGGAAATTTTTCCGGTTGGCTCCAGTATGAGTATTCTGATCCTCCTGAACTTGGTTTCCCTATAAAAGATTTAAGAAAATATCGTTTTGAGTATAACTATGGACCGTGGCGGTTTAAGTATGGTGATATATATGAGGTTTGGGGAAGAGGACTCACATTAGTTCAGATTGATGATCAGAGCATTGATTTTGATAATAGTACTCGTGGTGTCATGATAAATTATGAAACTGGTAGAGTTAGAATTTCGCATTTAAATGGAACTACTAAAAATGATATTCTGGATACAGATTTACGTGTTCCTGCTTATACTTTCACTCATGAAATGGAAGGGACTAATTTGGAGTTCGACTTTGAAAAATATTCCGTAGGATTATCTTACCTTCAATCAGATGAATTTCATCAGCACAGACCATTTGGACCCTTAGATACTGCGTTCGTAAATCACAGATTGAGCGGATTTTATTTAACTAGTTACGGAAAATATTCTGATTTATTTTTTGAGTATGTTGATAAGCAATCAAAAGAATCAATTTTTTCAATGGATTTTTTTGGAAACGAAGTTGAAAGTGTTTTGCCTTTAAAAAAAGGTTACGGATTATATCTCAATTCAAATTTTTACTTTAATTCATTATCTATATTTGCAGAATATAAAAGATATAGTTTTGATAGAATTAATCCTACAAGCACAGATTATGTAATAACGAACTATGGTAACAGGATTGATTACCAAGTGATGCCTATTTTATATCGTGAGCAAAATCATAGTTTCCTTGGACGTGTTGCGCACCAAACGAATGCAAATGATGAAAGAGGAATTCAAGTTGAAATTAGTAGTGCATTACCTTGGAATTTGCAGATGGTCACTCAGTTTTCAAAATTAAGTAGGAATGATACATGGCAGTCATTATCTCCAATCAATTGGGAACCAAAGAAAGTTAAGGGGTTTTTGCCGAGTGATGAAATTTCAACTCTCCCTTACACGGAAATATACAACGAGATTTCTGGCTATTTTTTTCAGGAAAAATTATTTGCAAAAGTTGTTTTTGGCGCTAACAAAGAGATTCCTAAAATGATACGTAATATCGAATCTTATAATACTAATATCCGGGAAAACTGGGTTTATACTGATTCAATCGAGTTTAACGA
>CAYFIF010000204.1:0-3699 GCA_964343085.1 uncultured bacterium
ATTTGGTATACCATTTAATGTGGCTTTCATACCACTTGTTCCAGAAGCCTCATTTGGTCGAAGCGGGGTATTTAACCACAAGTCAACGCCTCCTGTTATTAATCGACCAAGCCACATATTGTAGTTTTCAAGGAATACAATTTTTAGTTTCCCAAACATTGAGTTTGCATTTTCTACTATTTTCTTTATTAGCTCTTTACCTTCTGAATCATTTGGATGCGCTTTCCCTGAAAATATTATTTGTATTCTACCCTTACCAATATCAAGCAGACGATCTGGATCGCTAAAAATAAGCTGTGCTCTTTTATAGGTTGCTGCCCTCCTTGCAAATCCGATCGTAAGGGTATCCTTATCAAGGGCTTTTGATACTTGAGCATTTGCGTAGCTTAGTAAAGCTTTCTTCTGTTTAAAATGGGCATCCCATAATTCATCATCTGGTATAATATCAATTCTATCAAAAGCTGATGGATCTAGTCTCCAACCTTCTAGATATTTATCATACAATCGCTTCATTATACTACCCATCCAGTATACATGATGGACTCCGTTAGTGATATAGCCAATTTTTGACCAGGGAAACTGTTTCTGTGCAACATTTCCATGTAATCTAGATACTCCATTTGCAGATCGGCTAAAAAACAGTCCCAGCTCAGTCATGTGGAGCCTGCTATTTTGAACCATGGATGGAAGTTTTAAATTTTCAGGCATCAACCCGTGAAGTAATTTTTTTACTCTCGTCTCTGAAAATTGATCATGCCCTGCAGGTACAGGAGTATGGGTTGTAAAGTGGCACCTGCTGCGTACTATTTCCTCATCTTTAAACTTTTCTAATAAACTTAATACCAAAAACGAACAATGTCCTTCATTCATGTGGTATGTAGAAATATTTTTTTGCTCTAATCTGTTGAGTAACTTCATTCCACCAAATCCGAGTATAGCTTCTTGAAGAATACGATGATCTTTATCACCGGAATACAACCGCAGACTTATAATTCTATCATCATGAAAATTTTCTTCAAAATCGGTGTCAAGAAAATAAATTGGTACGGTATGACCAGTCTGACCTTTGTAGTCTAATCTAAATACCTGGATATGAACACTTCGTTCTCTTAATCTCAGATTAAAATTAATATCGGTTTTTACGAGTATAGGATCTGGATCAAATTTTGGATAGGTCTCTGTCTGTATACCTTCTTCATCAATTCGCTGTTTAAAATATCCTTCTCTATAGAGCAATGTTATGGCACACAGATTAAGTTTTCTATCAGCTGAAGATTTAATATGGTCACCAGCCAAAACTCCCAAACCTCCACTGTAAGTAGGCAAGCTTGATGAAATCCCTATTTCAGCAGAAAAATAGGCTATATCATATTGTTTTTTTATCATATCCGTCCGCTCTCTGAGGTTAAGTTAAACAATCTATCTTTCTTATCTTTTGATAAAAGATCTGGATCAAATCGCCATGTCCAATTTTTCTTGCTCACTGTTCCAGGTACATTCATCCTTGCTGAGGAATCAAGCCCCAATAAATCCTGCATAGGAATGATTACCGTATTAGCAACAGATCTATATGCATATTTGATCATGTCCCAATGGATTTCAACCCCATCAGATTTCAGTATATCACTGACTCTGCCTTTTCTAATCGAAAATTTGTCTTTACTTGTTTTGTCAATATTGCATAAAAGATGATCAAACCATCCAACAGCTGTATCGTTATCATGAGTTCCTGTATAAAGAACTAACTCTGGATTTATTTGAGGCTCTTTTTCAGCATCGCCAAAACAAAACTGTAAAACCATCATACCAGGGATATCATATTTTTTTAAAATTGGGTCGGCCTCTGAAGCAGCTTCACCTAAATTTTCTGCAAATATTTCACATTGCCCAATCTCATTAAATAACATTTTAAAAAAAGCATTACCTGGCGCATTAATCCAAATACCATTGAGTCCGTTATTATCCTTAGCAGGAATTTCCCAATACTTTGCAAACCCATTAAAGTGATCAATTCTTATTATATCTATCATACTAGATAGGTGTTTTATTCTATTTATCCACCACTTAAATTTCCTTTTCTCGTGTTCTTCCCAATTGTATATAGGGTGGCCCCAGACCTGACCATTTGCTTCAAAAAAATCTGGAGGACAACCAGATTGTTTAATCATTTTACCATCTTTATCAATCTTGAACAAACTCTGGTTTGACCAGACATCTGAACTATAATGCGATACATATATAGGTATATCTCCAATTATTTTTATGCCTTTCCGATTTGAATATTTTTTAAGATTCTGCCATTGATCGAAAAAAAGGAATTGAGCAATCTTAAATTTATTTAAAGCACTTTTTTTACTATTTATAAAGTCATTGATCGTTTGTTTATTATAAATCCTATATCGATTATCCCAGATCGTCCAGTTCGTTGTTTTAAATTTTTCTGATAGATAGCAAAAAGCAGCATAATTATTTAACCAGTCTTTATTATTTTCGCAAAACTTTTGATATTTTTTATTTGTCTTATTATGTTTTTTAAAATTACTAATCGCTTTATTTATTAATAATGAATGTGTTTTTACAATCTTATCAAATTCTAATCTATCTTTCGAACAGCTAGGATAGTTTGAAAGATCATTATCACTTAGTAGACCATCCTTTTTTAATTCTTCGAGACTGATCAACAATGTATTATTTGCAAAAGCAGAGTCAGTACTATAAGGACTGTACGAATTATCCGATGGCGGATTTGTAGGAAGTATCTGCCAAAGTTTTTGACCCATCTCTTCCAAAAGGTCTACAAAATAATATGCCCCAGGACCAATATCCCCTATACCAAAATTACCTGGCAAGGATGTTACATGAAGTAGTATTCCGCTTTGACGCTTTTTATCAGAAACCATTAATAATTAATTTGAATAAAGAAAAAAATTAAATCTAGTAACTCAGTCTAGAGTAACTATTAAACTTGGGAAAAAGTTTATTTAAAAGTCAAGATAATGATACTTAAATATTTAAAAGGCGATCAAGGTCTATATCAGGCTTCTTTAATATCCTCTTAACTACTGAGTCTGTGTTGATATCGAGGCGGTTGCTTGCGAGAGTAATATCTAGTACAATATGGTTTGTAGCTATCTCAGTTATTGCCTCATTTTGTGTTTTAATTGCCCTGCTGCTTTCATTATTCTTTGCACTACCCATTATTGTTGTCGTATGATCAGCAACCATGATCACTTTAGGAGCCCATATCTTGCGCAAATCATTTTCATCTAAATTATATGATATAGTTTCTCCATATTGTTTATTTATTCTGCAAAAAGAAAACAACGTAAGCTCAACACCACGTTCTTGTGCTTTATCAAGTTCAATCTCCAGCTTTTTGATCTCGCGCTGCCAAGCACTAATAAAAAGTTTCCCCCTTGCGTTTGTAATAGTCTCTTTTAGATTAAATATTAAATTTTTATAACCATGTATATGCCAAAAATCAAAAGCCTCATCATCTAGATCCATATTTTCTAAACTTGTTTTTAGATCACCTAGTGATTCTTGATGAACATGGTCAAATTGCTCTAGCAAACTAGAGGGAGGAAGGGGTATATATTTTTTAGGTTTGTTACCCACCCCACTAACTAAACCCTTAGACTCCAATTTATTTAATACATTATAAACCGCAGACCTTGGAATTTCTGCATTCACACTAAC
>CAYFIF010000205.1:0-3678 GCA_964343085.1 uncultured bacterium
TTCGGATGGTCCCATGTGGCTCATTGCAATTAGTGCGCTATCTGGATTGTTGTACCCTGGTAGTGGTTCCCAGCCCCAGTGCTTATCTAGATTATATTCACTTCCCCGGGGACTGTCTATAGTAATAACACTTTTTTTTGTATTATTATCTAGATCTACAAACTCAGAGCCAACCATGTGTCCTACATCTCCGATATATTCGTGGCCTGTATTGATAGGCCACTCACCACCAATATCATTAGGCTCACTCGACCAGCGTCCAACAAGACCGTAGTTGTAGAAGGTGGTTCTTATTTTATTTCCTGAGTGGTTATTTTTGGCCCGAGCTAAAGCATTTCCCTTGGAGGATGATCCATGTATTATATTAAATAGAAATATAGAGGTAATAACTATATTAACTTTTAACATCTATAGCCCAACCTTGAAACCTAAATTAATTCTCCTTGGTTCCCCATACCACTCTGGACGAAGGAGATGTTCATTCAGATGGCCGATTCTGCCAGGATCTGTAGGCGTAACATCTTTCGCAGTCAGCGTATAAGTAGATCTTCCGGTATCGTTCCAGACCGAAAGTTCATTTCTTGCATCTAAAATATTATAGATGTTGCAATATAGACTTGATTTAACCCCAAAGAGATTAATAGAGTAAGAGGCTCTTAGGTCAAGACTAAAAATATTTGGTTTGCGTTCACTGTTATCTGCAAATCCTGCAAAAGCACCTGAACCTGAGACAACTCCGGTCTTAAACTCAGGCGTATAAGGTTTACCTGTCCAAAATTTTCCGATAGCGCTTATGATCCAGTTTTTACCACCAAAGATTGTTCGAAAGTTTAGGGTGTGGGTCTGGTCCCAGTCGAGCGGGAGCATACTAAGCCGAGGGGCTTGATTATCTTGAGCATCAAAATAAGCATCTTGGGGGTTTGAATAGGTTCCCTCTGCAATCATCCAGGTGTAGTCGACGCCCCCTCCAAAGCCTTTTGAAAATTGGCGTTCTAAAACCAGGGTAAATCCTCTGGTGTTAGCGTAGTCCTTGTTTTCATATTTTCTGTAGGTCCCGACTGGGTATTTATTTATTGCAGAAGAAATGCCGACCCAGTCTCTTGTATCGCGGTAAAATATTGTAAGGTCAATTGCGGTTCGATATGCAATTTCTTGTTTAAAGCCTATTTCATACATTACGGTCTTTTCAGGTTTGAGACTTGCGTTTCCTATTATTCCACCATTATTATTATTTGATATTTCAAACTCGGGATTTTCATATAAGAAACTAAAATTAGGGACCTGAAAAAAGTGCCCATATGATACGTGAATTACACCTCTATCAGTAATCGGATATGCAATCCCTATTCGGGGACTGATTTGCGAGGATGATTTTACGCTATTATAGCCATACTCCCAGCGGTAGTTTTCTCTGTAATTATCCAACTGTTCTTCGAATGCTTCTTCATAAGTTTGTATCGTAGAATCGTAGTCTATACCTGTGTTAAAAAGATTTTCAATTGCTACGGCACCTTTCTCGTTTAGTGAGTCTAGTATGTTGACCTCGTTATGGATAAAGGAAAAATCATTTTCCCAAAAGATAGACGTATCATTGGGCGTTTTGGCTAGATAATATTTTAGGTTTCCCGGCAATTGTGAGCTTGAAGGAATTTTCCAACTTGGGTCAAAATAATCAAACCGTATACCTGCGTTAATGATTAATTCATCGAGCTCTATCTTATCCTGAAAATAGAATGAGATTTCTTTGGGCTTGACCCTAAAATAATTATGATCAGATGTGTATGTTGGGTTTATTATTGGGGTAAACGGTTCGATTCTTGCTCCTGCAATTGGGTTATACCCTAGGGTGTCTCCTTTCTCAGTGACAGACCATTCGCCAACAGTTTTGTGATTAAGATATTTATCATCAGCCCACATATCATAGACTTTATACAAAAAGCCTGTTTTTAAAAAATGGATCCTATTTATTTGGCTGGATATATCCAGCTTGACTTGTTTGAATGATGTGTTTCGACTAAATCGCCCATTCTGAGTGCCTCCATTTCCAAATGACCATGCGGGGGTAATAAAAGCATTATCAGCTACGTAGCCAGACTGATCTTTCATGTCAATTACATAGTAGGTGCTATCTCCAGTTTGTGTAATCTGATAGCGAGGAATATTTTGAAATATCTCGTATCCGGATCGGATTTGAATCGAATCATTTAGGTCAAGGTTATTTAGCTCATTTTGGCTAAGAGTCTCTGATTTGAAAGGCACATCATCTATTTCGTAGAGAGATTGATTGTAGCCACTACTAAAATCCAAAAATTTTAGTTCGTAAAAAGTTTTTTGGCTTAGACTGTGAATAAGGGAAAGCATATTTGATTGGTCTGATTCATAATTCCATAGTAGTCCATCAGGATTATATTTATAATAGCTGTCATAGTTTTTATAAGATTTTTCAGTTGCGTATCCTGTGTAGTTTATCTTAATCCCGGGTTTGAAATTATATGTAAGCTTAAACTGTCCAGATAATTTTGAAAATGGAGCAAGAGGAACAATAGACTCATCGCTAAATAGACCACTAGGGGAAAATAGTTTTAGCCCGTAGTATCGACCCGCTGATTTATATCTTCTAAATGTTGAGTAGAATGTTAGTTTATCTCCAGTGAAAGGTATTGGTCCGCTGAAACTTCCAGAGAAATTTGTTTGTTGAAACAAGTTTTCAGCGATATCTAAGTATTTAGTATAACCCTGCTTGGTTGGGGAAAATTTATGTTCTCCCCAATCTTTTCTACCGTTCCCTTCACCAGGACTAGGTTGGGTCGTTTTCCCATCTCCATTATAGTCATAGTAGTCGCCAAGGTATCCATCATAACCAAGGTCACTATTCAAAGGCTCAGAGCCCTCATCGCCGTCCCAGCTTTGATTGCCGTTCCTATCCCAATAAACTTCGCCTTCGTCCCATGTACCATTATTATTTAGATCATAAAGGATTTCACCATAGTCCCACAGGCCGTTGCTGTTTAGATCAGAAAATGATTGCCACGTTGAAAATGGGGATGATATAGAGTAAAGGTCTGATTGATTTGAATGATATCCTCCTGTATATACATCGAGATTACCCGTATAATTTTGACTTCCATCTTTTGTAATGACATTGACTATTCCAGACATCGCTTGTCCATATTCGGCATTGAAGGTTCCAGAGATAACCTGTACCTCTTGGACTCCAGAGTTTTCAATTTCTAGACCAGAACTTCCATCGTAGGAATCTGTTGTTGCAACTCCATCGACCCAAAACGAGACCTCGCTACTTCGACCTCCTCTTACATGAAATCCGCCATCTGGAGAGCGAACTATTCCTGCTTGGAGTTCAATAATATCTGAGACTTCGGTCACTGGCAAATTTTCAATATCTTCTGAACTTACCACTGCAGACATTGATGTTTGATCCAGACGAACTGTTGGTTTTTGAGCAGTCACAATCACTTCTTCGCCCTCTATTGTTTCAGATGCCAAATTAAAATCTGCTCTAGCAGTCAGGTCAACAATAACCTGTAAGTCATTCAGAACTACACTAGAGTACCCTATCATAGATGCTCTTAGCGAGTATGTTCCTGGTGGAATATTAAGGATAAAATAGCTACCATCAATAGAACTAGCGGCCCCCAGGCTGGTTCCTTGAACGATTAT
>CAYFIF010000206.1:0-3660 GCA_964343085.1 uncultured bacterium
GAATATTCAAAAAATATACAACTGTGAATTAAATGAATTTATTCAAAAACCTGCCTGGAGTGATACAGCACAACTATATCCAGCTCGAGTAGATAAAGTACACCGCAATTCCTTGATGAGCTATTTGGCCAAAAAAAATATACATACTACAGTTCATTTTAAACCTCTGCACCTACATCCAATTTTAAATCAAAATAGAGATTTCCCTATAGCGAATAAAGAATGGGAAAAATTAATATCACTTCCATGCCATGCAGGGATGAAGGATAATGATATTGAGTATGTTATATATTGGGTAAAAGAATATTTTAAAAATATATAGTTGGCTAAAATCAACACAATTTCTGATAAGAAGTACATTTATTTATTTGTTTCTCTATGCTTTATAACTCATTCAATATTTAGTTTATCCTTAGGTAATTTTAAAGGTTGGGGTGGTGATGAATGGTTTAGTTATAGAGATTTCACATGGATGGGACTACCGTTTTCAATTTTAACAAAGTTTCAAATTAAACTATTTGGATCGCTAACAAGCGATAATTTTATTTATTTTAAAGCACAAGGACTCTTTTGGTTGAGTCTTTTATTTTTAATATTCATAGGCATTTATTTCAAATCAAAAAATAAAAGTACTAAATCTTTTATTTTGTACTTGATATTATTTATATCATTAAATCCATTTTCTATAGAAGTCACCCAATTTTTCCGCTATTATAGTTTATCCTTAGTAACTTCATTTTTAATTTGTTTTTTTATTGTAAATAAAAAAGAAATTTTTGAACAAAACAGAAAAACATTTTACGCCCTTTTAATTTTGAGTCCTTTTATTCATTTATCTGTTTTTTTACAATTATCTGGATTCATTCTTATAAATGAATTTATTTTTTTAATGAGAAAAAATAATTGGTATTTAAATTCAATAGTAATTGGAATTCTTTTTCTTGCTATAATTAAATCGGATGTGATTTTTGTATATTTATATAAAACATATGTTCCACTTTATTCAGATCATCTTAGTTATAATAATATTATTAACAGGGGATTCGGGCTTAGAACAATAATAAAACCTATTAATGCAATTTTTGTATATCTTTTTGGCCCAGAAATAGCTCCTACACAAGATATTTTCCTTGTTTTCGTTTTTATTATTACATGTGCGGTTTTATCTTTTATTTTTATTGATCAGTACAGAAAAGACAAGCTTAGAATTTCTAAATTATTTTTTTCTAATATAATTCCATTTTTAGCGATTTTTTTTATTCTAGAACCTCTTTCAATACCCGGTACTGTTCAACCTGAACCTAAGCATGGACTTTTTTTATTACCGTTTTTAGTATACCTTTTATTTATTGCAAACAATTATCGATTTGGAAAAGTTTTTAATATTTTTCTATTATCCTCCTTTTTATACTCTGATTATTTGATGTTGAGCAAGGATTACCCTAATTGGAAGAGTGTTTTAAATACAATCAAGTCAGATAAACACTATATTATTACAGATACTGTTAGTGATATAAAATTGAACCTTTCAAGAAATGATAATGTTATTGATATTAAAAATGAAACAAAAACAAAAAAAATATTTGAAGAGGAGGACACAGTTTCAGTTATAATGCAAGGCTGGGGTTTTTATCAAATCCTTACTTTAGAGCAAAAATGGAATTCTGCTAAAGGAACCAATAATGGATTTTCTAGGTTGCAGAAAATATTTAAACAAATAAGAGACAATAATTATTATTTGATTGATGGATATTCTAGTTTTCCCCTACACTGTATGATTTTTGTAAAAGATGGGTCAAAGTTACAATATAAAAGCCCATGGGTTTTTGATATTAAATATAGAGATCTAAAGGTCCCTTTATTTATTGAAGGCAATAAAATAATTGGATTTAATAAATTTACTAAAGGTGAGGACATTCCAATTGACTCCTTAATCTATTATTTTATTCAAACAAATAATGATTCTGATTCAGATAACCTTATTAGATTAACAATGAATGATGGAACTGAAGTTGATACTTCTTTAAATATTGAAAAGGATATACATCGGAAATTTTTTTATAGATCAGTTTTAAAAAATAAAGAAGTACATTCCTTTAAAAAGAGACCTTTGGTATCAAGTAGTCTTAGGCACCCTGGCAGTGAATTTAATAGTAAAGGAAGCCTATATAAATTTTCTGAATATTCTGATTACAGTAAAATGAAATCTATTTCAGATAAGGCCAATATTATTTTGGCTATTATTGATAAAAAATAAAATGGCGTTTAGTAGTTTAATTTTATTTTGAAAAATATTGTTAAAATAAAAAAAAATAAATTTTGCATATGGGTTTCCTCATTTCATCCTGTCTTTGGAGGTTTACAGGGTGCTACTTTGGAAATTGCAAAATTTTTCAGTGCATTCTACGATGTGTATGCAATAACAAATAAATACCCAACAAGTTTACTAAATAGAGAAGTATTTAATAACATAAAGATTTATAGGTATAATTTTTTCAAAGATTTTAGGTTATACTTAAGAATTGGTAGAATAGATTTATTCTTTGCATGGATATTTTATAAACCAGTCACAATTATACGGTTATTTTTCTTTTTTATTAAAAAAAAACCAAAGATAGTGAATCTTCATTTCCCCGATAACCAATTATTAGAGTGTGCTATTTTTAAGTTCTTTTTCGATTTTGATTTAATAGTATCTTTTCATGGCAATGAAGTAGAAAGACTCTTAATTAAAGGGAAAAAAACATCAACAGAATTTAAGTTGTTAAGATATTTATTAGATTCATCGGTAGGCATTTCTTGCTGTTCTGTTTATTTAATGGAAAAAATAAAAAAAATATACCCAACAATAGATGATCAAAAATATTTCTGTTTATACAATGGTGTAAAAAAAGAGTTTTTAGAAAAAATCATATATGGTGAAAAGGATAAAATAATATTTTCTATTGGACGGTTTGATGGTGTAAAAGGATTTGATTTTCTTTTAGATGCTTTCGATGAAGAGTGGGAATTAAAATTATTTTTAGCTGGTGGGGATATAAAAGATTTTTTAAAACTTGGTTTAAAACCTAAAACTGGATTGACAATTTTGGGTTCTTTAGTTACAGAAAAAGTTGCTAGTTATATGTCAAAAGCGATGATATCTGTAATTCCTTCCAAGCAGGAATCATTTGGGATCGTAGTTGCGGAAGCGATTTGTTCTGGAAGCCCTGTTGTCGCTACAAATGTTGGTGGGATACCAGAAGTTATTGATCTTGCAAAAATGAATTTAAATGATGCTGAAAAAATTATTTTTGACAAATGGGTTAAAATTGTAGAACCTAATGCAGATTCTATTCAAGATGGAATAAAATCCATAATCAACAATAATAGGGGTATCAATAATTATATGACGATTATTCCAAAAATAAGATCACAGTTTAGTTGGGCTTTAAGGTTGAAAAATTTTAAATCCTTGGTTGAACGTGTTATGGTTGGTACTAATTAAGATTTAATAAAAAAATCTTATATGAACTAATGTATTAAAATTTTTAAATATGTTTACTAATCTTATTATTATTATAATGACTGTTTTCTTTTCCTTTAGGGTGTTAACAAGGAATAATGGTATTGAACTATCTTTAAATTATATTGTTGTTTTTTTTATTCTTGGATATAGAA
>CAYFIF010000207.1:0-3652 GCA_964343085.1 uncultured bacterium
TTTTACAAATTCCGGGCTAAAAAAATAATGAAATTAAATTACAAATCATTTGATAAACTTTTTTCTTTATTTATTATTAATTTAAATTTTTATTTTTCTAAATTAATAATTATTTGCCCATTTTCATTTTTCTTTATATTTCTTTTAAATAAGCAATAATAATCCTAGTTAAATCGGCTTTTAATTCCAACCTTTTTTACACACCTTATAATAATTATAAATATATAAATATTTCTTAATTGTTTTTGTAAATTAATTTACAATCTAAAATTAAAATTATTATTAACGACGTCTGTAAATAATAAAATTGTGTATATACTCGTCGTAAATATATATTTGTAAAATATTTTATATCTGTATTTTTTCTTCATTCTATTCTGTAATAACTTTAATTTTTCACATGTTTTATTATTTACTTTAAAATTTTTCCTTTTGTAAAATTCTACAGAATCTCTAAAAATGATCATTTTCCCTAGCAATATAAAACCATATCTTTGCTTATATTTTCCCCCGGATTTAAAATTACAAATTTTTAGAAATCCAATTAATTTTTTCCTAATCTCAATAATGCCCGGGCCTATAATGACTTAATTAATCTTCTCTCGTTCTTTAACTGAAGTATAGCCTTAGGATTCATTTTTTTTAAGAGAACTCCTGGAGCTAAACCTATAATCATCATAAATAAATAAAGATGGCCTATTTCCAATATAGAAGTAAGAGGGCCAATTAAATTTGTCCCTATTACCACCGACAAATTTGATAGAGCCATATATGATGTAAACATCGTTGCTGAAGCACTAGACCAGGATAAAGCCATTGTTAAAGCAAACATAGATACTGTTCCTATCGCAACTAAACTTGGATATAAGACCAAATAACCCATTTGGAACCAGTAGGGTACATCTTGATAGAGTATTATCATTACTCCTAACATTCCAGACAAAATTGAAAAACTTCCCCAACCAAAATAAAAAATTCTTCTCCGGCCAAATTTATCAGCTAAAAAGCCACCTAATAATGCAGCCAAAAATTCTAATACCATTGCTGGTCCACCCATTACCTGTGAAAACAGATCTGGTTCCCAACCAAAATTTTTATTGTAATAAACAGGTAGAACACCACTATTGATTCCCTGATTTATTGCAGCTGATAAAATAAAAACACCACCATAAAATGAAGGTTTTTTCGAAAATGCATTTAAAAGAGTTTTAAAAACTTGAAATGGGTTTTTTACCCTTTTCCCATTTTTTGATATATTTTTTTTCTTTCTACTCCATGGAAACCTACTTTCGTTTGGTCTTTCCAAAATAATTAGCGGAAATAAAATTATTATTAGCATAATTAATGTTTGCAATATAATTGCATAAACTAATCCCTTAACTACCAATATCGTCCCCATTAGGCCCGCTCCTAAACCTGTTCCAATTACCTTAGCTCCCCACATTGCTCCATTTACCTTGCCCTGTTCTTCTGGCAATAAAATATCAACAGCTAGGGCATCACAACTAACATCTTGAAGTGACGCAAAACAATTGTGGGAAAAAAACATCCACCCTAGTAAAACGATATTGGCTGAAATATCTCCCATGAACAAGATCATGACCAATGTCATAACCATTCCTATTTGTGCAAAAAGAATCCACGGTCTCCTTCTACCCATTTTTATATAGGTAAATGAATCAATCAACGGACCCCAAAAAAGCTTAAACGTCCAGGGTAAATAAGCCATTGCTGTCAACTGTCCTGATTGAACCATTGTGAGTCCTTCAGATGCTAAAAATGAAATAAGCGCTGTAGTCATAAATCCCCATGGGAATCCTTGAGAAAAATAAAGGACACACAAGGTTATAACCCTAAGCCATTTATTTGTAGTTAGTGCATACAAATTTATTTACCCATAATATTTTGAAGAAGAATAACCCGATTGCTCTTTTTCTACCTTTATTGGCAATGTAAACAGATTAAAACCTATTGAAATTCTATTTCTGGAACTTTTGTTTATATCTACAGCATGTTTCTGACTGGCTGGAAATAATATCATTTGACCGGTTTTTGATTTTATTTCCCAGTTATACTTCTTATTTATTAATCTATTTTTAAATCTTATGTTGCCTCCATTATTCGGCACATCTAAGTAATAAACCCCTGAAAGCATTGCTCCTTTTTTATGATCGTGCCAGCCTGTGAATTCACCTGGTTTTGCAATATTAAACCAATACTCATCTAAATGATATCCTAAATCTTTTCGCGGGACAATTACTGTTTCTTTAATTATTTTTTTCCCCATCTGACTCGCCTGAGACAAAACTTTTTTTAGATTGGGGATTAGATTAATAGGAATATATATATTTTCCCAACGACCATTAAAATAATGAGATCTTTTATTTTTTAAATCTGCATTATTTAAAGACTCTATTATTTGAGATCTCTCTTGATAAGATATTTCAGGAAAAGATATCCATTTATTTTTATTTGAATTAGCAAATTTTTCCAATTAAAGACTTTCTAATTCTAATCCTTTATAATATTTGATTACATCTAAATTCGCTAATCTATCAATATCAGATATACTATAAACAGCATCCTCTTGACCCATTAGCCAAAGTCTTACAGATTCACCATCTTCCAAGATTTTTTCAAGTCTATCGATCTGCCCTGATTTTAAATGCAATTTAGTCTGTTCAATTGTTTTCCCTGGTTTAAGTAAGTCAACCTCTTGATCAAGATTATGTACTTTCCAAACCATGAAATCTTTTTTATCATTCATTACAATGATTCTATCAAAGAAAATCCAATCATCACCCCTATATTTTAAACTCAGGCTTGCTTTTTTCTGTTTTTTATTATGGGTAATCGTTACCATAAACCGGTCATATATTTTAGAATAAAATTTATATTTGTGATAAATACTACTAAGGCCGGTTGCTTTATCTACCTGTTTGTATAGAGGAATTTTTCTACCATTTTTATGGATCGGAACATAATCTCGAGGTATGTTGAAAACACAATTTGAGAAAATCACAATAGCCAAAATTGACAAAAATAAATGAACCACTCTCAAGAAAAAATAATTTCGAATAATAAAAATTCTAGTTTGTCAACTTTTTAAAAATAAATAAAAATTAATTTCTACTTGTTGCATTCCATGAATGATCACCATAACGATCAAAAAGCCCTGCTATTCCATCCCGATCCGAATCTGTTCCAAAGTAACCCGTGCGAATTCCTGCAACATTTGATGTCTCTAAAAAGCCACTTCCACCAGCACTTGTTCCCAAATAAATTGTTTGACGACCATTAGAATTATATGTACGAAGTTTGCCAACCCCATCTTCCCCTGTTCCAAAAAATGCTGTCTCAAAACTACCGGCTTTGAATGTCGAAAAAAAACCATTCCCGGTTGACCCAGAACCCAAATATGTCGCCTGATTCCCAAAAGAATCGTTTGTTCGCAAAAATCCAATACCATTACTACCAGTACCTAGATAAGCTGTCTCTTTCCCTTGTTCATTGTAGGTTGCAATATACCCGCCACTTCCGTTATCTCTAACAACAATAGAATTAACGACTATATCTCCAAGTGTTGTCCTCTGTGAACCTAAAAATAAAAATAAGCTAGCGGTTAGACAAAAAGCAGTAAAAAATCCCGTAA
>CAYFIF010000208.1:0-3621 GCA_964343085.1 uncultured bacterium
TTGTTGCTGGAGCAACATTTAAATACGAACCCATAATTCAAGATAGAAATAAAGACGCTAAAGTCCAGCTCTTATTAGAAATAGCACCAGAGGGGATGTATATTGAAAATGGGGTTGTTATTTGGGTAACTGATAGTTCTCATGTTGAGGTCTATGATGTTAGGTTGGTCGTTAGTGATGGTTTTAACAGAGCGTCTCAAGATTTCAAGTTATTTGCAAGAGCAGGAGTAAGGATTTTATCTTCTGGGTCGACTTCAGCTAAAGTAGGTGAAAATTACACATATGGTGTAAAGGTATGGAAACAGGGTCAAGATGAAGTTGTAAAATATAAATTGTTTGATGGTCCGGAAGGGATGAAAATTGATCCTAAGGGGAATTTAACTTGGACGCCTAACCCCGTTCAAGTCGATACTATAAACTATGCAATAGTTGCGATGCATGGCGTTGCTACAGATACAGAATTTGTTAGTTTATTTGTTAATCATCCTCCAATAATCAAGAAAGCTCCTCCAGGAATGAATAAAATTAATGTTGGCGATACCTGGGAATATCAATTGGAGGTAGAAGACCCAAATAAACATGATCAAATAATATATACGGCTCATATTTTACCAGATGGAATGAGAATGGATCCGACTAGTGGTCTTTTGGTTTGGGAGCCAAACCTAGAAAATGTTGATTTTCATAATTTGCGGATCGAAATATCTGATGGTCATGAATCTAGAACTATAGAATCAGAATTTTTTGTTAATGCTCCAATAAAAATAATATCGGTTCCAACAATGGCAGCTACTATTGGAGAAGAATATGTTTATCAAATAATGACGACAGATAAAAACAAAGGGACATTATTAAAGTTTGATCGAGTTGTAAAAATTGAGAATATTTCTAATGTTAGAATGTATTCTATAAATATTACTGATGATGTTGTCCTTGACAATGTTGATTATTATCTTTCAGAATGGGGTAATGCAGATGCTATTTATTATGTAGATCCAAAAAACCCACAGGATTCTTTGATTTCGAGACTAAATATGAAAAGATATACGCATTCGGTTTTCTTTGAAGAAAACCGTCTTTGGGTTATTCTAGAAAATGTGGATGGTAGAACAATAAAGATTAAAGATTTTTTGTGGCAATTTTTTAAAGGTAATGAAAAAGGGCGCCCACCTAGACTAATTGTTGAACGCGTCAGTTTAAATAATTTTACTTTATTAGATTTTCCAGAGGGAATGATTGTTGATGATGCTTCTAGTTCGATTCGTTGGACTCCAAGAATTGACCAAATAGATACAAAAAGAATAACCGTTGTTGTTTCAGATGGTTTCCTTTCAGATGACCAGACTTTTGAAATTTTTTCTAACCACATACCTACGATTGTATCTAATCCCCCAAGAATGGCTTTGGTTGGAGATTTATTTAAATATCAGTTAAATGTTGATGATAAAAATGAAAATGCAAATTTAGAGTACACCCTTGTTAAGGGGCCGCATGGTATGCAGATGGATCGTTTTGGTAAAATATTATGGGTCCCGAAGGCCGCCCAAATAAACTACAATAATTTTGAGGTAAGTGTGACTGATGGATATAGAACAGATATTCAACAGGCAAGAATTTTTGTCAATAATCCTCCAACATTGATTTCAGCACCAAAACCAGTTGGCCTTACTGGTCATACTTGGCAGTATAAGATGACTACAGAAGATATTAATCAAGATAGAGTAACCTACCGCGCTGTAAGATTACCAAAGTTTGCAAACTTTGATAAGAAGAAAGCAGTTATTGATTGGACGCCAAGGCAGAGCCAAACCGGGATGAATGATTTTGTTCTTATGGCTATAGATGAGCATGGCGCGACAACTGCGCATGAATTTCAAGTTCATGTTTTTAATGACCCGAGCGCAAAGCAATTAGTTAACACCGGTTGGCCTTTAATGTTGACTTTTGTTGGGGTTGTTTTCGCTTGGGGTATGGCTCAAATATAAAAGCCACTAAATTATTTGATCTATTAACCTATTTAATTTGTTTCCAGGTTCTATTTTAAAATTTGCACTTAAGACGACTATAGGATAATTATTTTTAAAATTTTTAGTTTTTACCCAATCTTTTTCTGTTGTTATCAGATATTTTGCATCAACATTATTTGCTGAATCATTTATTATTTTTAAATCGGTTTCATTATATTGATGATGATCATTAAAAAATTTATAACCCAAAGTTTTTATTCCTAAATTTTCTACACTTTTCATTAAACTTTTTGTATCGCCGATTCCCGCAAAAAGGAACCCAGAATTTTTCATTAATTCTTTAAATCTAATATCTGTTTGATCATTTAAGATAGATAGTTTGTTTTCTAATTTTGCTTTAATGACAGGTCCATTTGTTTGTTCTAATTTTTTTAAAAAATATGGGATGTCTGATCTAAGATTATATTTTGTTAGAATAATTACATCAGATCGGTTAATATTTTTCCAAGGTTCTCTTAACAAACCAATTGGGAGTATTTTATGGTCTTGTTTTTTATCTTGGGCATTTAACAAAACTATGTCCAAGTCTCTAAAGAGAGATCTATGTTGGAATCCATCATCAAGAAGTATGACATCTGGTTGGAATTTATTAATCAAATTTGAACCACCTCGGAATCGGTTTTTATCAATCATAATCGGCACGCCCTTAAGCGTTTGTGACATAAGAAATGGTTCATCTCCGCAATGATAGGCTGTAAATTTATTAGGGTTTGATTTGCCGTCTGTTACTAAAAAAGCACCTTTTTTCATTTTACCATAACCACGTGTTAATATTGCCACTTTTTTATTTTTTTTTTGGAGAAGTTTAGCTAAATAGATTACTAATATTGTTTTTCCTGTTCCTCCAACAGTTAAATTCCCAACACTAATAACAGAGCAAGATAATTTTTGTGATCTGAAAACACCGTATTCATAAAACAGGTTCCTAAAATAAACGATAACCCAGTAGAAAAAGGCAAGGGGGTGCAATATCCAAAGAATGTATTTATTTCTTAATCTGTTCTTTAGCAAACTGTTTATTTAAACCCTCATTTATATTCATATGGTTAATTAGCGTTCTGGAGCAATTATCATCGCTAAAATTTTTGTCTAAAATTATTGGGTCACCAAATCTTAAATATATTTTCCCAAATGGTTTTTCAACAAAAAAGGTGTCCCAGTTTTTGAATCCCCATTTTTTTGTACTGTAAACAGATGCTGGTACAATTAATGAGTCTGTTTTTTTAGCAGCGCGAATAATTCCTAATTTGGGAATTCGCGCAGGCCCACTTGGTCCATCAGGCGTAATAAATAATACATCAGGGGATTTTTTTAAAACATTTATTATTTTTTTATAAGCAACAGCACCATTTTTTTTATTTGAACCTCTAATAATTCTGTAGCCCCACTTTTTTGCTATTTTGGATATTATTTCAGCGTCATTATGAGTCCCTGCAATAGCATTATAGTTGTTATTTGAAAGAAATCGCAGGCATGATAAAAGTTGCCCATGCCAACAACTAATTAAAACAGATTTTCCGTTTTTCAAAGAATTTAGATAGTTTTTTTCCCCACTGATGTGCCAATCATTTGAATTATATATTAGTCTAAGTAT
>CAYFIF010000209.1:0-3607 GCA_964343085.1 uncultured bacterium
ACAAAAGGAATTAATGTTTTTAATAATTTTATTGGTTACCTGCCCGTGCAGGTCAAAGCTGACAGATATTATGCAATCTTTTCCTACTGTTTTTCTGGTTGCTTCTATCCAATCTCCTTCGGGATCCTCTAATCCATTAACGAACATAGCACCATGCATTATTAGCAGAACCCCATCTAAAGGGCTTTCGCTTTTTAAGGAATTTATAAATTGGGTTTTTACAGTGTTATAGAAATCTGCATCTACTGGACCTCCAGGGACTGATTTTTTTATAAAAACTGGTTTAACGGATATATTGTATTGGTCAAATGGGAAATCAACTAAATCTAGGATTGATTTATTCTCAATAGTTTCAAAATCGGACTCTTTTTGGATTAAAGACGAATAGGTGCTGCATTCTGTGCTTATACCGCCAATAGCAATCTTTTTTCTAGCTCTTTTCATTATAGTCCTAGGCTACTATAAAATTTTTATTTTCTTAAAATTAGTTATCAAAAAATCTGCATACCTGGTAAAACCAAGATCATTAAAATGTACTCCATCAACGGTACCCTCATGGTCTCTGCCAATTGCATATTCCTGGGGAATGTAGAATAAGTTTTTAATACCACAGCCTGTCATTTTATCAAATTGAGTTTTTAATTCATTATTTTTTTTTTCAATCTCTAATTTAATTTTTTTATCAAAGTAACCACTTTTAAAAATGATGTTTTCAATAAAAACTATTGGAGCTAGTGTATTTTTTTTTCTTATTATTTTAACTAATGGTATCGTATTTTTTTCTACTTGGGGTGTTGTCATATTTGCCAAGCAATCAATAACATAGAAAAGTGTATCTATCTTTGCTATAGTAGTTGCTATTGTTTTTTCCATCCGACCATTCCCACTAAATCCATAGTTAATGCAATTAAAGCCTGTTAGCCGAGATATAATATTTGTGTGTGCCATACCAGGCCTTGATGCACAGCCACCTTGAGTTATGCTGGTCCCATAGAAAACGATGGATTTTTTTGTAGACTTTGGTGGTCTCTTTATATAATACTGACTTTGAATCCCGATTTCTATTTTTTTTATTCCATCATAAAGAGGCAAATATAGCTTAAACTCTCTTTTTTTTACTGATAAGTTTTCAATAAGGGTCTGCTTGTTTGATATACCCTCAGGTATTCCTGTTGCAACATATTGCCACCCGGTTAGGTTTTTACAGTACAGATCAACCCCTTTTATTCCTGAACATGGCATGTGATTCATTTTAAAATTATTTAGTACTCGCCATTTAACGCTTATTGATGGTGAGTTAGTAATAAACTTAATTGAAATACCTGCTGAATTTTTTGAAAGATCCCAGACTTCTTTTCTAACATCAGTCTTTGATGATAAAGGAAGTCTATCATATGGAGACTCTTTTAACGAACTTTCAATTCCGGTGCCTTCAATTAAAAATGATTCTATTCCAAAAAATTTCATACTTTAATTTATTTTAGATTTATAGTTTGTTAAACTATGAGGATAAGAAGTTGCTTAACTTTTTAGGGAAGATACTAATATGAAAAAACTTTTCCTTCTAATTAATATTATATTTTTTTCTTGTTTATTTATTAAGACATCGCCTCCTAATATTGTTATTATTTTGACAGATGATCAAGGCTATTCAGATGTAGGTGTATTTGGAGCAAAAGATTTTGCCACACCCAATTTAGATAAAATGGCTAAAGAGGGAATGATTTTTACTGATTTTCATGTGTCTCAATCTGTCTGTAGTGCTTCACGAGCGGCTTTGTTGACTGGATGTTATTCAGAGCGTATTAGCGTTAGAGGTGCATACAACCATACTGCTAGAGTTGGTCTTAATCCTGATGAAGAGACGATAGCTGAAATATTAAAGCCAGAAGGCTATATTACCGGAATCTTTGGGAAATGGCATCTGGGCCATCATAAAGAATTTTTGCCTTTACAACACGGGTTTGATGAATTTTTTGGGTTACCATATTCAAACGATATGTGGCCAGTGAATTATGATGGCACGCCAAAAACAGATGATAGTTTTTGGGGCTACCCTTATTTGCCTCTAATAGAAGGGAACAAGAAGATAGAGGAAATCCGAACTCTGAGAGATCAAGATCAGTTGACAACTCGCTATACGAAAAAGGCAGTCAATTTTATTAGTAAAAATAAAGATAAATCTTTTTTATTGTATTTAGCTCATTCAATGCCTCACGTACCTCTTGGTGTCTCAAATAAATTTAGAGGTAGTAGCGATAAAGGTATGTATGGGGATGTAATCGAAGAGTTGGATTGGTCAGTTGGCCAAATATTAAAGACTCTAGAAAAATTTGGATTAAAAAACAATACCCTTGTTATTTTTACTAGTGATAATGGGCCCTGGCTAAATTATGGTAATCACTCTGGTTCGGCATTGCCCCTTCGCGAGGGTAAGGGTACTATGTGGGAGGGAGGCACTAGAGTACCTACGATTATGTGGTGGCCAGGAACAATTCCTGCCGGAACAAAATATGAACATTTAGTATCAACGATTGATATTTTGCCGACTGTAGCTGATATTGTGGGTGTAAGACCTCCAAAGAAAAAGATCGATGGTATAAGTATAGCTCCTGTACTGGTAGACGGCTATTTAGATTCTCCAATCAGAAATCAATTTTATTACTATTATGGAGGTGAGCTAATCGGAATCAGGGAAGGCGCTTGGAAATTGATATTTCCACATAAATACAGGTCTTATTTAGGCGTTACTCCAGGGAAAGATGGATATCCTGGAAAGTATTCATCAGGCGTGACAGATATCGAACTATACAACCTGAAAGAAGATATAAAAGAGTCAAATAATTTAGCAAAAATTTATCCTGATATAGTTAGTCAACTATCAGAAATTGGTGATCAAGCTAGAAATGAGTTAGGTGATAGACTAAAAAGAATTACCGGCAAGGGTATTCGCTCTGAGGGTCGCTTAGATCCGCAAAGGCCTAAAGCTGATTTAAATATAGATCATTTGGCTATTGGGAGTGAAATAAGTTTTTTAACTAAATATAGTGAAAAATATTCAGGCGGTGGCCAAGGAGCATTGGTGAATGGTCTAAGAGGTTCTTTAGACTACTTAGATGGGAACTGGCAAGGATTTGAGGGGAAAGATTTAGAAGTATTGATCGATATGGGAAGTCTAATGAACTTAAAAAGTGTTGAGATTAGCTTTTTGCAAAACCAAGGATCTTGGATATTTTTTCCATTAAATGTTGAATTTTCATTTTCTAAAGATGGGACTAATTTTCAACATCAAAAGCAAATTAATAATGGTTTAGCTATGTCCTATGCACACGAGATAAAAAGTTTTAGAATCGATTTATCCATGGTTGATCAAATTCAATATATAAAAACCAAGGTAAAGAATGTATCAGTTTGCCCTGAGTGGCATCCCGGATCAGGTGGGAAGGCCTGGGTATTTGCTGATGAGGTAGTTGTTAGATAAAGTTATTCTATATGCCGTTTTTTTAAATTATAAAATATAAAAATTTCTTTTTTAGAACTAATATTGGCTAGTTAATCCTTAAAAATTTTGATGTTGAAAAAAATATTATTTTTAATTCTGTTAATA
>CAYFIF010000210.1:0-3597 GCA_964343085.1 uncultured bacterium
CATTCACACTTCTATCTCCAATAACCTCTCTCATAACTGCTTCATTCATATCTCGAAAAGTCCCTATTGGGTCACGAACTTTAAACAAAAATTTAAATGCATCACCTATTCTATATTGTGTCTTCCAAGGAACCATTGCAACATTTAAATCCCCTGTTAACATAAGAGATTCTTCTTCTAATTCGGATCTGTTTAACCTTCTATTTTGTTTTTTAATATCACTTCTCTGACCAAACTCCATCATTAATTCTCGCTTTACGGGAACTTTAATTACTGTTTGGAATGGTGCCGGAAACTTCATATGAAGTCCAGACCCAACTTCACCATGATATCTGCCTAATGTCATTAACACACCTACTTCTTCTAATTCAACTCTATAAAATGAACTCCATATACCAAAAACTAATATTAATAGTAAAGCAATCACCCAACCGCTTTTGGGAAATATACTTGGGACATCAAATTCTTGGTCACCTATTATTATTCTTTTAGACATTATATTCTCCTACATTATATTGTTTTTCTTAATCTTGCTATTGGTAAACCCATTTGGTCACGATATTTTGCTACAGTCCTTCTTGCTAAATCATATCCTTTATCTGCAAGCTTTTGCACTAAAATGTCATCGTTAAATGGATTAACTTTATCTTCATCCTCTATTATTTTTTCTAAAGCTTTTTTTATTACAAACGTTCCAAGTATTGTTCCGTCTTTAAGTTCTATTGAATCTGTGAAAAAATATTTTAACTCAAATATACCATACGGAGTATCAACATATTTACCTTTGGTAGATCTACTAATAGTCGAAATATCCATTCCAATTTTTTCCGAAATATCTTTCAATTTTAACGGATTAAGAAAATCTGTATCCCCATAAAACCACTCAGGCTGATAACTAATTATAGATTTAGTTACTTTTGCAAGTGTTTTTTGTCGTTGCTTTACAGCATCAATAAACCATTCAGCAGAATTTAATTTTTCTCTGATAAATTGTTTTGTACTTTTATCATAATTATCATTACTGTCAAATCCACTATAATTTTTACTTAATCTTAATTCGGGCAGATTCCCATCGTTGGGAGTGATCAACCACGAATCTCCATCTTTTCGAACAATAACATCCGGGATAACAGTTTGATATTTATCCAAAAATCCCTCGCCCGGCCTTGGATTCAGATGACTAATTAATTCTACAGCATCATGCAATTCTTCATTAGAACATTTTAAACCTGCCTGAATTTTATTATATCTTTTGTTCATAAAATCATTAAAATATATTGAAACGATTTTAAATGACAGAGAATTTGGTTCGTGCTCTAACTGAATTGTTAAACACTCTTTTAAATCCCTTGAGCCTATCCCTTTCGGATTTAAACGTTGAATTCTATACAAGATTGGCTCTATTTCTTCAAGATCAATATCAATTCTATCTGCAATCAAAATTAGATCTGTATCTAAATAACCTCTTTCGTTGGTATTCCACAAAATTTCCTCGGCAATTTCTCTCTCTTTATCATTTAATTTTGTATCTTTTAATTGATTTATAAGATTTTCTAAAAATGTTTGACTCTCAGGAAGGGGCATTTCTTTTTTTTCTTGTTGAAAAAAATAAGTTGTTTCATCACTAAACATATCTTCTGAAGAAACATCAATTTCTTTATCCGATTCATCTGGCACCTCTTCCATTGGCAAATCATCCAAATCTACTTGCTCAAGCAAGGGGTTTTCTTCTAGCTCTTTTATTATCGCTTGTTCCAGGTTCAAAGTATTTAATTGGAGAAGCTTTGCCTGAATAATTTGCTTAGGGGCGAGCCTCTGCTTTTGTGTTTGAATTTGTTTGAGGTTTACAGCCATTAGTCAAGTTTAAACTTTTCACCAAGATATAACCGCCTAGCCTCATCATCGTTGGCTAAAAATTCTGATGACCCTGATTTTAGAATTCTCCCATCAAATAATAAATAAGATCTATCAGTAATAGATAAGGTTTCACGAACATTGTGATCTGTAATTAAGACACCTATTCTTTTTTCTTTCAATGAATATATTATTGTCTGAATTTCTTCCACTGCTATTGGATCAACTCCAGCAAATGGTTCATCGAGTAAAACAAAGTCAGGATCCATACAAAGACATCGCGCGATCTCAACTCTGCGTCTTTCACCTCCAGACAAAGTGTTTCCTTTATTTTTTTTTAAATGAGTAATAGATAAATCATTTAAAACCAAATCCATTTTTTCTTTTTGTTCAGTTTTGGAAAATCCCGCACGCATTTCTAATACAAGTTTTAAATTATTTTCGACTGATAGTTTACCAAAAATAGATGGTTCCTGAGAAAGATAACCAATTCCATTTCTTGCTCTTTTATACATTGCATCATGAGTAATATCCATTTCATCTAAAAGCACTTGCCCTTTTGTCGGCTTAATCATTCCGGTTATCATATAAAACGATGTTGTTTTCCCAGCTCCGTTGGGACCAAGCAAACCTACAATTTCTCCCCTATCTACATTCAAATTTACATCACGAACAACCAATCGGTCCCCATATTGTTTAGATAAACTCATCGCAAATAATGTTTGATGCTTATCCCTCATTTAAATTTCTCGTTGTAACTCCAGACGGTTTTAAAATTACCCAGTTTTTTAAATTTGAATCAGATTCAAAACCAATGCCATAGAGGGTATCTTTTTTTTGAGTTGTAACCATTATTTTGCAGTGAGTAGACATTTTTTCATCTCTTGAATTCCAAAGCAATGTATCAGTATATAAAGTAATTCCACTATCAGAAATAGCAGAAACATTTCCAATTGCTTTCATATGATTAGACTTCTCATTCACCTCTGCAATATTACAAGTTAATGTAGAGGTATGTTTTTCATTTTCATCAAAAAAATGTACGGTAACACTACTATCTAATAAAATAAACTCCCTCTCATTGTACTTCTCCAAATGACCAGATTGAATTTTTGCCTTAATCATACCCTCCTCAGTTAAGAAAATTGTAACACCCCAACTTTCCTGATCTGGTTTCCCCAGCCTAGAATCAACCATAATTTCTTGTGAACTCTGACAATGTATAAAAAAAAACAAAATAAGTAACATTATATACTGCATAATTCAACTAGATAAAACTCGATTCTCCATAATTTTAAGTACTTGTTCAGTACGACCTTGCTGATGAATAATCCACTCTATAGCATCTCTAAAAGCACCGCTACCTCCTGGAGAATCTGTTACAAAAACTGAAACCTTTTTAATTATATTAATTGCATTTTTGACTGCAATCGGACAACAAACCTTTTTCATAACAGATAAATCAATTAAATCATCTCCAACATAAGCAATATTATTATCTGTTAAATTATACTTCATTTTTAATTCTTCATAAGCAGGGAGTTTATTTAAGGCCCCATTATATAAATCATCAATCTTTAATTCATTAGCTCTAGATTCAGTTGCAACCGAATACCTCCCTGAAATAAAAGCAATTTTCAATCCAGCTGCTTTTGCTAAAGCCACACCAACACCATCATGAACAGAAAATTGTTTGAACTCCATTTTATCTTGACCTATAAAGACTCGCCCATCAGTTAAAAC
>CAYFIF010000211.1:0-3546 GCA_964343085.1 uncultured bacterium
CCAAAGTCTTTTGAATATATATCCATTGCCATAGCATTTATTGTAAAGTCTCTTCTAGATAAATCCTCCTCAACGTTTGTGTAAACTATCTTTGACGGTTTTCTTGAATTAGCATCATATTTTTCACCCCGAGCAGTCGCCACTTCAATCTGAAAAGGCTTGTTGGGAATTAAAGCTGTACCAAATTTATTAAATGAAACAACCCGATTAATTCCAATACTGTGGGCTAGTTCTTTAGCAAACCTTATACCATCACCAACAGTCATAAGATCGATGTCATTAACATTTTTACCTAACAAAAAATCTCTTAGCAAGCCGCCAACTGCATATACCTCCTGATTTAATCCAAAACCGATTTTACCAGCAGATGCAAGAAGATTTTTAACCTCTATATATTGTTTCTTATTCAGCAAATCATTAATAAATAACATAATCAATATTACAAAAAAATATTACTTACAAAGAACTTGCCAAAAATGATACATTGGGGCAATATTGCAATGTATGGTAAATAAAATTATTAGGTCGTTATCAATATTAATAATCCAAATTTTTCTTCAGGCTCAGTTTAAGAATGTTAACGTTACATTTGATGATAGACTTTTAAGAAGCGATGAAAAGCAAGAAATTTTTTCCTTAAAGCAAAATATAAATCAATTTCTTACCTCAACAACTTGGGATGAAGCATATTCAGATCTTGATATAACCCTACATTTACAAATTATTTTTGAAAGCAGTCAAGCGAAAGGCAACGTAAAAACTTATAATTGCCAATCATTATTTTCTAATGGGGGCGATTTGAGATATTTTGATAAACAAGTACAATTTTATTATAACTCCGGGACCAGTCTTTATTTTGACCCTGTGCTTTTTGAACCCTTACCTGGTTTTTTAGCGTATTATGCATATATAATTCTTGCTGGTGAAATTGACACATATGAATTCAACGGAGGTAATAATGCTTATGAATTAGCAAGAGAAATTGCACAACGAGGTACTGCTTCAGATTATAAAAAGGGATGGGGAAATAGAATTACGATCATTGATGATATTAATCGCAACATTGGACTTCGTAAAGCACGGCTGGCTTTTTACATTGGTCAAGATCTCTTTAATAATGGCACAAAAGAAGAAGCTATACATGAGTTAAAAATAATGCTTGATGGTTTAGAACAATCTTATAGAGACGTCGGAAGAGATCACAATACTCAATATTTTTTAAAAACACGCTCTAATGCAATTACATCCATCCTAATAGATTTAGGTAGAAAAGATATGTTAATTGATATGCAAGGATTGGATCCAGACCGATTAGATATATATCAAGAGGCTTTAGATTTAATTTCCGAGTAAGTGCTTTGCCCAAGTAAATAATAGCGTACAATAGTACTACTTTTTTCCATGTTTTTTATAAAATTATAGTCTTTAATTTTTCTAATTTTATTGAACTTAACCCGTCTCTTAATGATTTCATGAGGATGTAGAATAATCCAAATTAATCCTCTTATTATGCCGGTTGCATGGTTAAAGTCTAATTTTATTAACGAATAACCGAGTGCAACAATTTCTAAAATCCATCGAACTATACCAATATAGAATGCCAGAAATAAAGAATAATTGGAAAAAAGCATTAATAATGAATTTCTGTGGTTAAGATAATATTTCTTATGTGAATACATTGGTAAAGAAACAGCATTCTTATGATACACTACGGAAGATGGCTCTACCCAAATTTCATAACCCATAATCTGAATTCTCCAGCACAAATCAATTTCTTCCATATGTGCAAAAAACAATTCATCAAATTTTCCACATTCAAAAAATAATTTTTTCCTAATTAATAAAGCAGTCCCGCTGGCCCAAAAACACTGCTCCGGATTATTATATTGTCCTAAATCTTTTTCTTGATCAACGTAAACTCGTCCTCTAGCAAATGGATAACAAAAAATATCCATATGACCGCCGCTACCTCCTGCATAATCAAATAAAGATCTGTCATAATAGTTCAAGATCTTCGGTTGAACAGCTCCGATTTTCGGGTTTGATTTCAACCTTTTAACCAAGAATTCTAGCCAGTTATGATCATGTATGGTATCATTGTTCAAAAATAATAAAAATTCACCCTCTGCTACTTCAGCTCCCCTATTACAACCACCAGAATAGCCATAATTTTTATCATTTTCTATTAACCGGATATCAGGATGATTTTCTTTTATCCATTCTTGGCTTCCATCAGTTGACTTATTATCAGATACTATAATTTCATACGATGAAAATTTGGATCTTTTTATTGAAGAAATGCATTCTGAAATAACTTCTATACCATTCCAATGAGGTATGATTATGCTAACTGTGTGAGTTGGTGGTGTCAAAACATTAAAAAAACGAATTCTATCCGCTAGCTCTTATTTCTTCTAATATTTTTTTTGCATTCAAATCATTTGGGTTTCTCAAAACCCAATTATTTAAAATCATTTCAGCTTCTGATAGCCTATTACTTTTTCGATACATAAACACCATTGAAGAAACTATTTCGGGGTAAGCTTGTTGCCATTTTCTCCAACTTTTCTGAGATATAGAATTAGAGCCAAATCCTTTAGAGGTTACCATGCTTTCAATCTGAATAAATTGGGTATGCAAATCTTGTAATAACTCAATTGCTTTTGAGGTATCGTTAAACTCATTAAAATATAAACTAGCATATTCTACTTTTTGCTTCGGATCATTTGAATTTAAATCAATAAGACGCTCCATAATATTTGACATTTCTTCTTTTTCACCTAAATCTCCATAAATTCTAGCTACTTGATAGTGTAACTCTGCTGCTGAAATTGGGATTGTTTCCTCAGGAATATTTTTACTCATTCTATCTAAAACCGAAATGGTTTTTTCTTTTAAATCAAACAATTTTACTTCCTCAGGCTCTTTTTTCCGCAATTCCTTTTGATAATCCAAATAATAAGAGACCGCAAGCTGCATATATGCACTTCGATAGTTTTGAAGTAATCTAATTACCTGATCATTATAATAAACATTTTTATTACCTAGGTTTCTAAACATATAACCCGGCTGATATTGTTTCGACCAATTCTTGTAGCCTTTATCTTTTTGGTCATCCATTTTATTATAACCACTAACATTTTGAAACTTATAAAAATCACTATGTTGAAAACTGTCTGACCAAGAATCGGGACCAATAGCGGTCATTAAATTTTCATACATTTTTTCTGAATCTACTGGTTTAGTTGAATGACTTTTTAGTTGAAATGTTAGGCCTTGCATATCAAGATATTGATCTAATCCTATTCTGTTTGATTGTGATACGGTTACAGCAAAATAAATTGGTATTTTCCATGCAGCATCATTAATTATTCGCATTATCATCAAATCTTGAACTCTTAATGCTGCACCGGCAAATGTTGGTTTCATTGTCCACTCTATAAAACCAGTTTCATTTTTCGGATCATTATATACCGGGACTCTTACCTTTTGTGTTTCCCAACGAGTTAGGCTCGATGTTATCTTATCAATTTGAGAGTCAGAAAG
>CAYFIF010000212.1:0-3501 GCA_964343085.1 uncultured bacterium
CATCATTGCTTCTAACCAATGAAAAGGTTTTCAATTTGCTTCAGTGGGCTGGGGCCTTAGTGCTTATAGGGCTTGCTTATAATATGATGACTTATGCTCCTCCAGAGTCATCCAAGGAATATAAAGCTAGTAGACATAGGGGATTTATTGAAGGCTTCATGATTGCTTTTTTAAATCCAAAGATTCTTGTATTTCTTGTGGCTGTATTTAGTCAGTTTATAGATCCTAGTGTAACAAATTATGGCCGTTTTATTATGGCAATTATAGCTGGGACTATAGATACTGCTTGGTATGTTCTAGTTGCCATGGTTTTGTCGGGCACCTCTATTATAAAACAATTTAGACTAAATGCAGTCATTGTTGATCGATCAATTGGTATCGTATTGCTTATGTCTGCGATCTTATTAATCCTAAGGATATTAGGATGATATTTTAATTTTTGGTTTTAAAATACATCAACAATCACAAAGTCCCACATTCGTTGGGTTTTATATTTGAGTAATGATGGGTAGATTCATTTTAAATAAAATAATTAATAAAGGGAGACTAAAAAATGGAAATAAATGTAGCAATGTTAATTATGGGATCTGTTTTACTGGTTGTTGGAGTTGTGATGAATATAATCCCTATAAAATTCAATGAAGCAATTTTTGGCAATATTGAAAGTGATGCTGTGAATGCAGCTGCTGCAATGAGGACAAATATCGGATCAGCATTAATTGCAATGGGTGTAATTATATTACTTAATAGAAATGTTCATGATGTAAATGAATCAAAAGAACTAGTTTTCTCCTTTGGCGTTGGTATATTAATATTCCTTTTATCAATAATACTTGGGTATTTTAGGAAATTCACAAAAAATATTCCCACTCCTCCAGTTGTGATTTTGGGAAGTCTAATAGCAATTGCATTTTATTCATCATCAGGCTCCCAAGTTTCAAATGTGAATGAAAATATTCTTGATGCTGTTACACTAGATCCGGATCATTATACAGTTGAGTTTGAAAATGATAAGGTTCGTGTTTTAAGAATAAAATATGGACCAGGAGAAAAATCTGTAATGCATGATCATCCCGAAAGTGTTGTTGTGGTATTAAATGATCAAAAAGGTAAGTTTACTTTACCTGGCGGTGAATTTTTTACTGCTAATCCTAAAGCTGGTTCAGTTTTTTGGACAAATGCTGCCAGGCATTTACCAGAGAATATAGGTGCTGATACTACTGATGTTATACAGATTGAATTAAAAACAAATTAAAGTTTGATTGTTTTAGATAAAGTTAAATGGGTATCGCGGGCATGGCGGTATCGACTGAGAATTGAGAAACATGAGATTGGTTTTTTAATTAAAAATTTAAAGCCTGGCCAAGTTGCCGTGGATATTGGTGCTCACAAAGGTGCCTACACTTATTGGATGTCAAAATGTGTTGGGCATAGTGGTAAGGTTTTTTCTTTTGAACCACAACCATTATTGTATAAAAGATTAAGAGAAGTAATTAAATTTTCGAAAATTGATAATATTTTTTTGTATCCCATTGCATTTTCAGCATCTAGGGGGAAAAATAATTTAATTATTCCTAATGGAAATCAATCTCCAAGTGCTTCAATTGATAGAGACATGAAGCCTAATGATACTAAAATAGAAATTAATACGACAACACTTGATGAATTTTTTTACAATAAAAAAATTTCTGTTGACTATTTAAAGTGTGATGTAGAGGGCCATGAACTAGAAGTCTTCCGGAACAATGTAAAATTTTTTGATTATTGTAGGCCAATTATTTCAGTTGAGTCTGAGGCTAGGCATTGTGGTGAGGATAAAGTTTTAGAGTTGTTTGCATTTTTTAAGGAAATAAAATATGATGGCTATTTTTATAAAAGGAATAATATTAGAAGTGTAAAATATTTTTCTATATATGATTATCAATTAGACCCCAATAAAATTATATACATAAATAATTTTATTTTTTTGCCTAAATAATTTTTTTCTTATTTGCTTTAAAAATAAGATCAAGTAGTTTAATTAAAATCGGATTTTTTATTTAATAAATATTATTTAAGATAATCAACTAATTAGATTCCCCTTATTTAAAAAATTATTTGGATCTATGGTGGTTTTTAAATTTTTAATCATGGTGACAGCTTCCTCGCCATAGCATTTTTTAAAATCGTTTCTTTTTCTTTTTCCTGTGCCATGTTCTGCTGAATAGACACCACCAAGTTTAGAGGATAGATCAATCATGTAGTCGTATGCCTCAAGACTTTCTTTTTCTTGATTTTTTTTAGGAATAAGATGAAAGTGTAGGTGACAGTCTCCTAAATGGCCAAATAATAAATATTCAATTTTGGATCTTCTAAGGTTTTTATGAACCTTTTCAAGGTAAATACGAAAGTTATAATTTGGAACAATCGTATCAGTTATAATACTGACTCCGCCAATTCTATGTGTCTTAGTCAGTGCATTATCAGGCAGCGAATGCCGAGCCTCAAAGAATTTTTTCCAACTCTCAGGGTCATTTAAAACAACAACGCTATCTAAATCTAATTTTGAGTTGAATGATTGTAAAATTTTTATCCACTCATCGATTTTTGAATCAAGTGAATTACTGAAAATCGGAATTTGAAGATATATCCCAACATCATTTTCATTAGAAAATAAAAATTCTTTGTGGTTCATGTAATTCTGTGAATTGTAGCCAAAGTATTCAAGTGCAGTGATTTTGCTCATATCATGATCAAAATAATCATAAAGAAATTCATAGAAGTCAATTGCATCAGACTCGCTACTAAGTGAGAGAAATAATTCTAAATTTTCTTTTGGATAATCAGTCAACCCTAATTTGCAGGAGGTAATAATA
This sequence comes from uncultured bacterium, assembly GCA_964343085.1. Taxonomy (GTDB): domain Bacteria; phylum Fidelibacterota; class Marinisomatia; order Marinisomatales; family UBA1611; genus CAZLPW01. Next base: position 2,856 of record CAYFIF010000212.1, read on the forward strand.
CCTAAAATCCCTTCGCTACCAATAATTAGATCAATAAGATCAACGATTCCATTTTCATCTGAAAATATACCACTAGCATTTTTAATTTTTGGTCTATTGTATGTTGGAACCGGTAGTGAAATAGTTTTGCCCTCATAATCAAGCGAAAAAAACCCATTCTCTGAAATATATTGGCCTCTTTTGATATGAACCAGGTCACCATTAGGTAATAAAAATTCAAGCTCTTTAACCCAATACCTTGTAGCCCCTTTTTGTCCTGGTATAAAGCCAGAGGCGTTACAGGATAAGGTGCCCCCAACATATGCATCGTTTCTACTAGTAGGATCTACGGGATAATATAGTTTTTGATCTGATATTTCTAGGACTCTATTTCTGAAATCTTCTAGCGGAATTCCAGTTGGAGCTGAGGCATCCTTATTTTCAAGATCTAGTTCTATATCTGGCTCAGTAAGTAATGATGTGGATAGAATTATGCCACCTCTTGGGGTTGCGCTTCCCGTCAGGTTGGTTTTTCCGGCAGAGATTGTTAATAGTATATTACAATTATAACAAGTCTTTAAAATTATTGCACATTCAAACTTATTCTTTGGCCTGACAAGCAAATCTGCATAACCATCCATATTAGACCAGTCTCTGAAGTAGGGCT
>CAYFIF010000213.1:0-3484 GCA_964343085.1 uncultured bacterium
AATGCCCTCACCCGGAAGACCAAGTGAATTATAGATTCCAATTTTATTATTTAATTTAATTTCTTGGAGTCTTGGTCTAGGGTTTCCTATTCTTTTGCTTTTTAAAATTGTTTTTAGTGTAACTCCACCCAAGCCTAACATAAGCCATGAATTAATGATATTAAAATCAGATTTAAAAGATGCGCTAACAATAGGAGTAGGAAATTTTAAGCCAAATAATTCTACAGACTTATTTTTTGGTAAATTAAACTGAAAAATATATGGCGTAGACTTTGAAAGAAAAGAAATACCTTTGTCACCAAAAATAACAGCAGTCTCGAGATCTCTTTGCTTTTTTAATATAGCCTGTAAAAAAAATATAAATCGGGTTATGGTAAACCGTGATATTTTATAGAAAAAAGAAAAAAAATATTTTCTCAATTTGTATCTATATTGGGATTTTCTTGGTCAAGTGTATCTACCTCAATAAGTGTTAAAACATTTTCCAATGTATTTAATCTAATTTTAGCAATATTAGCTTGGTCCGATTTTGGATGATTTTCTTTTAGCCATGTATAATATTTCATTGCGCTATCAATTTCAAAGTGTTGATCAAAGTTATAACCTAAAAAATATGCGGCTGATATTGTTAGGTCATTTCTGGTACCTTTTAATTTTAAACTATTAAATAATTCAACAGAGGTGTCAGGATTATTAGACCATTCATCTTGAATTTTTAAGAATAATTTTTCTTCCTCTGTCAGCTTTGTAGATATTTTAGAATTGATAAACGATACAAAGTCTGAATCTGGATATCTTTTCTCTAATTTATTTTCCATTTTCAAGGCGTTTATTGAATCCCCGACTGTCCTGTAAATATAGGATAAGGTAAAAAGCGCCTTTGGATGAAATAGGGATTGTTCATAATTATCGACAATAAGCATAAAATAGGTTATACTTTCATTTTTTCGTTTAAAACTAAACCATTCAACATCAGCTAATTCATAAATTAACTGGGGTAAGCTTTTTGTATTTCTATTTTTATTATCATTTGTTAATGTTGAGTCAATTATGCTTTTTTCAGTATAAAGTAAAGAATCTATCTGTTTTTCATTTGTTTCTTTGATTTTTTCATATTGACTGAATATAGACATATAATTATCGATAGCCTTGACTCTGCTATTTGCCATAGGTTTATAGATTGATCTTGAATATTCTTTTCCTACTTTTTCAAAAAATTCTTTGGATTTTGATAGATCCCATTTATGTGTAGAATATATTTGCCCTAGTAGATAATAAGCTTCAGCTGATACTTCAGTCCGTTGATATTCATTTACAATGCTTTCCAATCGGTTTATACTTTCATCAAATTCCTTTTGGGATATATATATTTGAACAAGCTCTAGTTCAAGGTTTCCTGCAATATTTTTAAATTTATCATCAACTAACATACTTTTGATTTTTTTTGAAGCTGCCTTGTATTCATTTTCCATTCTATAGATTTTTAAAATTTGAAGATGAGCTTTTTCAATTTTCTCTTTTGATAAAGAATTTGTGATTACTTGCTTGTATGCATTTTTAGCGACTTCATAACTCTTTCTATTAAATGCGAGATCGGCTAGTTGCCTATATATAAGCCCTCTTTGTGCCCTATCTTTTGTTAATTCAGCTCCATACTCTAGATATTTCAAAGCATCTTCTGTCATTGATTCTTCATCAGCTATATCGGCCAAAGACAAATAGCAACGAGCTTTTATAAAATTATAAGATGTAGATTTTAATAAATTTTTCAGCTCAGATGCGGCAGTGTTAGATGTTCCTTTTTTCCATTTGCAAATTGCCATCCAGTATCTAGCTTCATCAATTTGTTCATTGGTGCCATTGTAAATCACGGTGTCAAGGTTTTCTATGGCCATATCATAGTCTTTTCGGTAAAATCTAGCTTTAGCCATTAACAGGTATGCATCAATTTTCCACCTGGAGTCAGGATAGTCTTGCAAAGACTTTTGACACTTTTGAATAGTTTTGCTATACTTATCCATTGCTGATATAGGTATGGCCTTGCCTTCTTTTTCAAGTCTGTGCGTTTCTGCTTGATCAAAATATTGTTGCGCATTATATAGCGTATTAAAATATGCGCATGAAAAAACAACACCAAAAGTTGACAAAAAATATGTATAAGTGATTAATTTTAGATAGTACATATTGTTTTAAATTTACTTAAATGATTGTAAACAGATAAAAGTTTAAATATAATAATGATTAGGTTACGATTTTTTTTCTCAGCAATGTTTTTTTTATTATCGTTAATAAAACCTCAAGAAATCACTGACTATGAAAAATTTGGCTTTATTGATATAAAAACTGATAGCATGAATGTTCCATTTTTTATTGATGGTGTTTTTGTCGGTAAACACCCACTTCCGGAGCCAATTGCTGTTTTACCAGGCTTTCATGAGGTTGGATACATTCCACCTGAAATTCAAAATAGAAAAGTAAGGGATAATTTATCAGATGGATTAAAACGTGTTTACGTTGCTCCTAATGACACCTTAAAAGTTTTTCTTTTTTATGATTATTATTTGGCTCAGGTAAAATCTCTTGAAAATGAATTTAAAATTCAAAACTATATTGGCGTAGGTCTTTTTGGTATTCTTCTTTATTTACTTTTTTCTATTATTTAAATTTTTATTTAAATTTTTATATGCATGATCACTCCACATTTGAAGAAGGTTTAAAATACAGACCTGAATATACATGGCCTGAAGAAGGAAGCATTAGGAATTGTCCTAGGTGCGATGATGAAATGGAGCTTATAGAAAATTTAAAAAACTATTATGGGAAGCCATGGTGGTGTAGTGATTGTCAGTGGCAATTTTCTGAGGAAGAATTTCAAGAAAAAAATCACGAGAATAAATCAGAAGAATAAAAGGATTATGACCTTGGAAAATCGTCTAGTTCTTTTTTTACTTTTTCAACTATCCAGTGCACAACCGTTGCATCATCCAAATAACCAAAATCAGGTATAATATCAGGAATTTCATCATTTTCATTAAAAAAATATGAAAAAGCGAAAAGGATTCTTTTTGTTGTTAATACAGAAATCGTTGGGTTATTCTCAAGAACTTCAACTAAAAAATTAATATCTTTTACTAACTCTGCCTGCAAGATATTAATTTTTTTGCTATCTAACATTTTAAGGAGCTTAGGGCCTACTTTGCTCAAAATATCGTATTTTAAATTAGGATTAATTTTTTCTATTAATTCATTATAATGATCTTTATCATCTTGCGTCAGTTTAAATAACTTAGGACTTGCCATAGAGTTAAATTCTATTAAAAAAAAGTTAAAAACAATGTCTATTGAAGAAATAATTAGAAAAAAATTTGATGATAGTAATCTAAGTATTCATCATTTTGAATTAAAAGATTTCACAGGTCGCCATTTAAATCATGAGCTCCACTCAGGAGGTTTTCATCTTGAAGCTATAATTGTGTCAGAAGAT
>CAYFIF010000214.1:0-3481 GCA_964343085.1 uncultured bacterium
GCTGCGGGTACTTTTACAGATGGCCCTGGTACGGGTAACACAGCGGCTACGCAGTATACCTGGACCTATGATGGCACAGCACCAACTCTTATCATTACAGCATCAAATAATGAAAATAGTGCTATAATTAGCGGATCAACAACCAATGATAGTTTATTGGTTTTAACTTTTTCCATTAGCGAAGATTCTGATAATTTTTCTGAGTCAGATATAAGTGTGACAAACGGGACTCTCAGCTCTTTTACTTTAATAAGTTCTACTGAGTATACGGCTATTATTCGCCCAAATGACGAACTTAATATTATTGTACATATAGAAAATGGAGTTTTTACTGATGCTGTGGGGAATAATAATATTGCTTCTGAGCAATTTAGCTGGATATATAATGATACTCCACCTAGCATGACTATTAGCGTAAGCAGTGTCAATAATTCAATTTTTAATGGATCAACTACCAATGACTCTATCTACACTATTATTTTTACGAGCAATGAAAATATTCTGAACTTCACGGCTGAAGATATTAATGTCAATTCAGGTCAATTATTTTCATTTTCTGGAAGTGGAAAAGTTTATACCGCAGATTTCACTGCTCACAGTGAGGGAGAATATTTAATTTCTGTTGATGATGAAAGTTTTACAGATAATGCGGGAAATGATAATCTTCCAGTAGAATCTTTTTCGTGGATTTATGATAATACTCCACCTAGCGTAATAATTAATATATCTGATTTTGAAAACCAATATATAACGACCGGAGATACTACAAATAACGATAGTCTTTTGCTAAAAATAAATGTCAGCGAAGAAGTCCTAAATCTTAATAAAGAATCAATTACAATCAATAATGGAAGCGTTACTTTATTAACTGGAACTGGGGTTAATTACTTGGCTACCCTTTTTCCTGAATCAGATGGTAGAGTGATTATTAATATCAGTGACAGTTCTTTTATAGATATTGCTGGCAATTATAATTCTTCTTCAAATCAATTTATCTGGACATATGATGGAACCAGTCCTATCCTTTCAATTACAAGTGGAAACATTATCAATGGGGCGGCTACAAATGATAAAATGATAAGCTTAAATTTTATTAGCAATGAACCAATAAAGGAATTTAATGAAGAAGACTTAATGGTCGTCAATGGTCAAATAAGTGATTTTTTAAAAACAAATGATACTGTTTATACGGCAAATTTTACAACTAACTATGAGGGCGTGAGTAGTTTGAGGGTATTGGCTGATAAATTTAAAGATTTCCCTGGGAACGCTAATAAGGATTCTGTGGAATTTAATTGGGTTTTTGATGAAACTGGACCGACAATTTCAATTTCCAGTTCTACTGTATCAAGAACTTCCACAACTAACGACACCACAATATCGCTAACTTTTATAAGCACTGAATCTACTAAAAACTTTACTGTGAGCGATATTTCTGTTACTAATGGCATTATGGTTTCATTTAATAGTATTGATGATACTTTGTATACAGGTGATTTTGTTCCAACCTCAGATGGAGAGTGCACAATAAATGTTGGCGAAAATACTTTTACGGATACTGTTGGAAATTTTAATAGCGCGACTACCCTTTTGTATAGTCATATTTTTATTTGGACATATGATGGAACTGGTCCGGTTATGGATATTTCAAGTTCAGCTGTTTTAAATGGATCAAAGACAAACGATAATAATATTCCCCTAATTTTTACAAGCAATGAACCTACATCAGATTTTACCCAAAATGATATCGTAGTTACCAATGGTTCGCTTAGTTCATTTACTGAAACTAGTTCTACAATCTATAATGCAATTTTTACACCAGACTCAGATGGAAATGCTACAATTAGCGTTTCACCTGGAGTATTTAATGATTATCCAGGAAATAATAATACTGTGGGAGAACAGTTTTTTTGGATTTATGATGGAACTCCTCCATCGATAATTATTTCAGCTGAAAACTATTTTGGCGAGAGCCTTCCTAGTGGTATCACAACAAATGACACAATAATAAAAATAATATTAACAAGTACTGAAATTACCACTGACTTTGAATTCTCTGATATTGTTTCAACTAATGGTGTATTAAGCTCATTTAACGGAAGCGGTAAAACTTATTTGGCCAATTTAACATCAAATACAGATGGTCCTAGTACAGTTAATGTGTATGAAAATAGTTTTAGTGATTCTGTAGGGAATACCAATATTGCGCCTTCACAATATATTTGGAACTATGATGGAACTCCGGCTTTTGTGTCAGATATTAATATATTATTTGATAATAGTGCTGTCACTCTATCAATGAGTGAACCAGTATTCAATGGACAAGGTGGAACCGGAGCATTAGATATAGAAGACTTTAGTCTAACTTTAAATGGTGGAATTTCAACATTAAAAGATAGTCTGCCGATTAGTATTTCCTCGGATGGAATTAACTATACATTGGGATTAAGTATAGATGGTATACCTGATGGAAATGAGAAACTAAAGATTTTACCAAAACCTAATAGTATATACGATGCTGTTGGAAACTTAAGTGATACACTGCAAAGTGTTAGTACAGTTTATTTAGTAGATAAAACTTCTCCAGAGATAAATATTTCGGTTTTTAATAATAGAGGTGTTCAAAGGCAGTCAGGTATTATTTCAAATGACTCAGTGCTAACAATAAACTTTCAAATTAGTGAAAACACAATAAATTTTGATTCTAGCGATATTACAATATCTGGAGGAATATTAAGTTCGTTTTCTGGTTCTGGTAAATTTTATTCTTCTAGTTTTTTTCCAACTGAAGATGGTGAGTATTTAATTTTTGTCGATGAAAACAGATTCACTGATACGACCGGGAATAATAATAACTTATCAAATCAGTTTAATTGGATCTATGATGGAACTCCAGCTGCTATAACTTCAATACATCTTGCTAATGATAATTCTAGTATTGATGTTACAATGGGTGAGATGGTATACAACACCCCTTATTTTTCTGGCTTACTTCAGGCATCAGATTTTGTTTTCACATTAGAAGGAGGGAATTCAATTTTATTAAGCAATACTCCTAATAGTATATCCGTGGTTGGAAATACTTATACTTTGGGAATTGGCCTATACAAAACACCTAATGGAGATGAGCTTTTAACTGTGTTTCCAGCTAGTGATGCTATCTATGATACTGTTGGCAATCCAGCAGATGTAAATCAAAATAACACCAGTGTAATTCTTTACGATCAATTGGCTCCATCATTAGAGAAAATCACATCCAATAATTCTAATGGCTCCTATGGTGTTGGTGAATCAATTCAAATAGAATTAGTCTTTAGTGAAAATGTTCTGGTTGAGGGAATTCCAAATATAATATTGGATTTAGGAGAGGATGATGGTGTGGCGGAGTATTTACAAGGATCCGGTGACAGCGTTATTGTATTTAATTATATAATAGAAAACGGCCATTATAGCAATGATCTTGATTTAGTTTTAAATAATT
>CAYFIF010000215.1:0-3436 GCA_964343085.1 uncultured bacterium
TCCTTTTTCCATCGGGAGAGAGAACAGGGTCCATGATAATCCTAGATTCAACTTCTCCCGTTTCGACTTTGTAAGGAGAGTTTAGATCAGGTCCAATAGATAGATTAACATCAACTTTAAATTTTATCTCTGTTAGTTTTTTATTATTGATGTTAACCTTAAAAATTTTTCCTTCTTTCGTAAAAACAACCTCCTTACCCCCTGCAGTAAAATCGTATGTTGGAAATAAACCACCCGAGGATCTTGATTCCTGATCATCTCTTGTCACAGGGTATATGAGCCAATCATCTGTCCCTTTTTCAAGATTTTTAATTCTAAGTCCTGTTTTCGTTTTATATCGCGTTGCATAAACGAGAAATTTTCCATCAGGTGAAACCTTAGGCTTAATACCACTACCTTCCTCACTCGTAATAATATCTTCGTGTCCTGTTTTCATATTCCTCCTGGCAATCTGCCAAAGAGGGAATTTCGCATTATACTCCCATCTACCATATCTTAAAGCATAATACATATACTTATCATCTGGAGAAAAAGTTACTCCAAGTGCATTATGTCGGAGCATCTTTGCTGGATCCATTTTATCAATGTATCCCTTTGGTTTAGCTTTAGTAATTTGGATTCCTGAGCCACCTTTTACATGATACATCCATATTTCATATGTTACTAGGCCCCAGGTTGTTTGTTGAGATACATATACATAGTTCCCATCGTTTGAAAAAACAGGCGAGCAAACTATACCATTTTTAATTTTTGACAACTGCTTTGGATTGGAACCATCAAAATTTGCGATCCATAAATTTTCAGAACCACCCCTGTCACTTATAAAGGCAATCATCCTTCCATCAGGCGAATATACAGGCTGGGCATCATAGGCTATGCCCGAGGTTAATGCTTTTGCAACTCCTCCACGAATAGGGATAGTATAGAGATCACCCAAAAGATCAAAAATAATTTTTCTCCCTTCTGGGTCAATATCAAGCGATATCCATGTTCCTTCGTTAGTAGTAAATGAAATTTTTCTATCTGTTTTTAAGGAGAGTTTATTACCCTGTAAATCATTTATTTTTCCAATTAAAAGGCAAAAAACATTGACAAAAATGATAATGTTAGTTGATTTTTTCATAATATTTATCCTCCTCTAAAATTGTTTTTCAATATTAGTAATTCGAAATGATAATTATGGATTTTAATAATTCCAACAATAATATTTTTATTTTATTTAATGATTAATAAATAAAATGTAAAAATCAAAAACATAATAGTTAAAATAATTGAAAAGTAATTCAAAGGTCTTCGTTTTTTCAGTTCTTCTTTATCATAATTTTTCATTTATAATTCAACCTATATTTAGGATCATGAAATCTGGCATAAAAATATTTTTTTAAGATGAAAATATGGATAAAACAGAATTAAGAACAAATTTAAAAATTAAAGAACCCAAAATTCATCGCACTGCATTTGTAGCAGAAGGAGCTCATATTATCGGTGATGTCACATTAAAAAAAGAGTCATCCGTCTGGTATAATTCAGTCTTGAGAGCGGATATTAATAAAATTACAATTGGTGAAAGATCAAATATTCAAGATAACAGCGTAATCCACTTAGAAAATGATCAGGGTGTATATGTTGGCAATGATGTTACTGTTGGTCATAATGTTATTTTACATGGATGCAGTGTAGAAGATGGCGCACTTATTGGTATGGGCGCAATTATTATGAACGGAGCAATTGTAGGAAAAGGATCAGTAATTGGTGCAGGAGCAGTAATTAAACAAAATATGATTATCCCGGATTTTAGTTTGGTAATAGGTGTTCCTGCAAAAATAATTAAAACACTAAATAAAGATACATACAAACAAAATGTTAAATGGGCAAAAAAATATGTAAAACTGGCAAATATTCACCGAATAAGATAACACAATTTCAATTATACCAGACTCCTACACCCTTCTTTCTTAAATTTTCCCCTAACATTTTTTCTATTATTTCAGCATCTGATCTTGTTGGAATGGGGTTATATTTTTCATATAAATCCTTTCTCAATCTTAAACCATAAATTTTTGCGTATTTATTTGCTTTATATCCTTCTTTATGTTGTTCAAACCTCAACTTTGGTTTCCTTATTGACTGTCCAACATAAACACAGGTATTCCCAGGAATATATTTAGGATTTTTTTTACGAAATTTCTTAACCTTAGACACTTTAGGATCTAATTCAATTACATAGACATAATATTTTCCCATGAATTAATTTAGCTAAATAATTGAGACAAAGATATCTGATAGTATTAAATTACAATATGAAACTATTGATTCTTGCACTGATTGGGTATTTATATAAAAAAAGTAATTATATCAGTACATTCAATGATAAATGGTGGTTCAAAAAAAATAGTAAAAAGAACCAAACTCCACAATGAAGCCTCCAATCTACTACTGGATATTAGCCTTAGGGGTGTACTTATTTTTGGCATTAGCATACCTGATTTTAGAGAAAGTAATCAAAGTAAAGTCTATTTCTATTAAAAAATCAAAAATATTTACAAAAAAGGTAGGCGCCTTTTGGATTGCAGGAACTATTGTAGTGATTATATATCCAATTCTACCTTGGTAATCATCTTATATATATTATAAAATTCATTATAAAAGCAGAGAGAAGAATCACTCTCCATTGTATTGAGTTGGTTCTTTGAGCCATCTTCTCTCTGCTAATAAATAGTCAATAACCATTACCCGCTTAGCAGGCGGGCGCCTTCAGCCGCTCGGCCTTATGTAGCATATATGTAGCAGTGATGACCAAAGAAAGGAGTCATCATGGCATCAATTTACAAGAATGGTAAGCACTATTATCTATCTGTTTCACTAGATGGAAAACGGATCACCAGGAGCCTTGGAACAAGTGATATCAGCATTGCTAAACAACTTAAACCAATAACCGAAAAGTCTATTATGCTTGAGCTTATGGGATTAAAGAAGAAGACCCTTAAATTGACATTCCCTGAACTTGCTAAGCGTTTTTTAAAGGGCAACAGCCACTGGTCCAAAACCACTTATGACCTTAACGAGTCCATACTAAGACTACACATTGAAGGTAGACCTTTACCTACCAACCCTACATCCCGTTCGGTATACATCAGGCACATCAATCAATGTTGGCGCTGGGGTCTAAAGCATGGTTTAGTAACAAAGGCAGAATTTATACCTGGACCAGTAAATGGGCAGGCAAGACATCGGACGTTCACTAAGGCTGAAATGGATAAAATGTTCAATTTACTGGAACCTATTGATTTTAATAGGTTTATTAAACTAGCATATTACACTGGAGCACGCAGGGGCGAAATATGCTCTATATCGCCCGATAACGTTTTAGATGGGTCATTAGTCGTTTTTGGTAAAACGGGACGCAGGTACATCAAATTAAACAGCCAGGCGCAAA
>CAYFIF010000216.1:0-3429 GCA_964343085.1 uncultured bacterium
CTGTCTAATGGAGACGCCCTTAGTGTTGCGGCTACCTCCAAAGGTCTTGACCCAATACTTGTAAATGCATTTTGCAGTGGCTGTACTACAAATGGCATTGAATAAATAACCGATCCAAAAACCAAGCCCTCAAACGTGAAAGCAATTGACTGACCTCCTATCCAATCCATAAACATGCCTAGAGGCCCTTCTGGACCTAAAAATATCAGAAGATAGAAACCTAAAACCGATGGCGGCAAGACCAGGGGCATGGCGACTAATGCTTCCAAAATGACTTTATATTTCCAGCGCGTTTGTGATAGCCACCAAGAGAGCGGAGTTCCAATAAGAATCAGGATAATCGTAGTTACAGCTGCTAGCTTTAGGGTTGTGAAAATAGCGGCTACATCGTTCTCATTCATATTCAGGTGCCCTATACCCAAATCTATGTATTATATTTTTCGACGTAGGTCCTTTAATAAATTTAATAAAAGCTCGACCCGCGCTAGTCTCTCTCAATAAAATTGCATCTTGTAAGATTGGTGAATACATAGTATCTGGTATCTCCCAATAGGATCCATAATTAAAAAAATTAGGATGCTTAACCTGTGAGGCTGATACAAAACCGAGATTAGCATTGCCACTATTTACAAAGTGAAATGTTTGTCCAATATTCTCCCCCATAACAATTTTCATTTTTAATTTAGACCAGAGACCAGAATTTTCCAGAAACTCTTTCGCCGCTCTACCGTAAGGTGCAAGCTCAGGATTAGCAATCGCAATCCTATAAACACTCTTATTATGAATGACATCACCATAAGGATCTACATAATTTTCTTCTGGGCTCCACAATATTATTCTACCAATAGCATATGTAAAACGAGTATCGGAGATACCTAAACCATCATCATCAAGAATTTTCGGTCTTTTTTCATCAGCAGCAAAAAAAATATCAACCGGCGCGCCCTGTTTAATTTGAGCATAGTGCTTACCAGTCGAACCATGGATCAGGCGCACTTTGTAGCCTGTTTCCTCTTTAAATCGCTTTGAAATTGAGTCCATCGCAACTGAGAAATTACTGGCTACCGCAACTTGAATTGTATTAGGGCTATCGTACCCAAAAATAATGCAAAGAAATAATAGGTTTATTAAAATATTTAAAAAAGGTTTTTTCATTTTTCAACTACCAAAATATCGCGAGGCATAAGCAATAGTATAAGGTTCTATATTTCCATTTATTGAAAAAGCCTAAATTCTATTCAATAAAAACGCCTTTTGCTTCACTACTACCTTCCCCTATTACATCCTCCAGATAGTTAAGTTCGCCATTAAGCCAATAACAGGCGCTCTCACCAGTTGGGCCTCCGGTCGCCATTCCCACCACAACAAGATTCCCATCAGCAAATCGAATATCATTAGCCTGACCTGTTCCAAAATTTCCATCATGTGGACCTCCTTCAAGGTCATGAGCTTTATTATTTTTCCAGTAACGAGGATATGTACCCCCACTATAATCATCATTAGTGTCTCCAATCCAATCGGTGTATCCAGCAACATAAATATCTTCTCCATCGATTGTGATACCATAAGAGCCCGTTCCATAAAGACTTATGTCTGAAGTTCCATCAGGCAAATCTGTTCTGACTGTATGACGCCAACGAGCGGCAACAGGTTTATATCCAGCAAAACCTCCCAGTGCCATTGTAAACCCAGCGTAATACCTCATAGTGCCAGCCTCATCAAAAGTAATATCATAGACTTCCCCATCTCCTCCACTTGGGACTGGCAAATTAGTCCTGTTATTACCATCCTTCCAGAAACAGGGAATAATATAATGATGGTTGTTCATATAATATCCGCCAACATATACCATCCCATTGTTACGAACCCCAATTGCAAATGCCTGCGAATCACGGTTTACTGTAAGGTCTATACGCTCTCCATTTTTCCAGTAGCATGAGCCATTATCAAACCAACCGGCGACATATACATCACCATCATACACATCTATTGCCTCAGCCTCTCCATACGCACCAGGAAGATCGTAGCGGGTCTGGTCAATCCAATAACAGGCATCAGACGCTTCCCCCGTACCGCAGGTGTATACCGTACCATCAACAACAGTAATATCTGTTGCCCAGGCTCCACCGGGAAGTTCGATCCTGGATCCGTTTACCCAGTAGCAGGCTCCATCGCCATCGCTACCTACAATATATATTGTGCGACCTTCAATTATTTCAGCATCAATACCCCCTGCTTGATTACTACCGAGTTCATTTTCATTATTCTCACAAGTCAAAAAGAAGAAACTTAAGATTATAATAAAAGTATTTTTGCTAACCATGAATATCCTCTGATTTTTCATGCCCAAAATTAGTTCAACTAAATTTATGATAATAATATTATTGGAAGGACGGGCGGCGTTTTGAACAACTAGTATTAAATATTTTACCGCCCGCTTTGTGTCTTGTTATCAATAACAACGCACCATATAAGAATTTGTTTCATTGTTTGAAAATAGATAGGACAATTAAAACTCAAATTTAAGCTGCATAGAATAATTTTTTTCTAGATCCCGTTCTGACCTGTATAAATTTGTAACTGATATCCCAAGAAGCCTTACAGGTTTTTCTATTTTTTTCTGATATATTAGTTCTTCAATGACAGGGAAAATGTTTTCTTTACTTTGTAAATAGTGGTCCACAGACTTGCTACGCGTCTGCCGCGTGAAGTCACTGTATTTAATTTTTACGGTTACTGTCTTTCCTTTATTATCTGAATTAATCAGGCGACGCTCTAGCTCGTCAGCTATCTCATTAAGCTTACCCAGAATAAATGCCTCAGAGTCAATGTCATAGGCGAATGTGCGTTCTGCGCCTACTGACTTTCGGATACGATTTGGATTGACAGGGCTGTCTTGAATGCTTCTTACAATTTTATAGTAGTGTATTCCTTGTTTTCCAAACTTCTTTCTTAGATACTCCTGGCTCAAGGCACGCAGGTCTTTTCCATGATGGATTCCCATTTCATTCATCTTTTTTGCGGTTACCTCGCCTATACCAAAAAATTTTTCAATCGGTAGCTTTTCAATAAAACTATCGACATTTGATGGGTGTATAGTTTTTTGTCCATCGGGCTTGTTTATCTCTGTTGCTATTTTTGCAAGAAACTTGTTTATTGATATACCCGCAGAAGAGCTTAGACCGATGCTGTCTCTGATTCTTTGTCTGATCTCGAACGCTATCTTTTCAGCTAGAGTTATTTTTTTTTTATTTATGGTGACATCTAGAAATGCCTCATCAAGAGACAGTGGCTCTACTAAGTCTGTATAATCATAAAATATATCCCTTATTTTCTTTGATATCTCTTTGTATCTGTTAAACCTTGGTCTCACAAAAATTAAGTCTGAACATTTTTTTTTTGCTAATACCGATGGCATCGCTGACCTAA
>CAYFIF010000217.1:0-3400 GCA_964343085.1 uncultured bacterium
AATGGGTGCGGACGCATATTCTGTTATTGAACTTAAAATGATTGAACAGATTCTATCAGAATCTGGAGATGATAGAAGAAGATTGTTCGAAGAGGCAGCAGGAATAAATAAATACAAACAGCAACGAAAATCTACACTAAAGCGATTTGAGGCAAATCATGTTGATTTAGAGCGAGTCAGTGATATTATGACAGAGGTTCAACAAAAAGTTAATGGCCTTGATCTTCAATTAAAAAGATATAAACGTCATGCAGGTTTAAAAGAAAAGTTTGAAGAGTATGAGATCAAATTATCCTTTTTAAATAGATTCAATCTCTTGGCTGAGATAGTACCCATGAAAGAAAAAATAAATCAATATAATCATCTTAGAGATGAAAAAAAATCAGAGTCATCAGATCAACAAGATAAGCTTAACCTACTCCGTGAGCAATACGATTTGGAAGATATTGATCTTAATAAGTACCAAAAAGAACTTTCATCTTTGGTTCTAGAAAGAGATAGTCTTAGAAATAGTGTTCTAGTTTCTAGTGAAAAAAACAGAGCAGTCATTTTGGCGATAGACAGATTAAAAAGAGAAGCTCAGGTTAATAATAAGAAAATTGCAGATTTAAATCAACTTAGTCTTGATTTTGGAAAGGAAATTTCCGATCTAGGACCTGATATTGAAGCCCAATTAAATAAATATAAAACTGAGAAGGAAGAATTTGATCGTTTGGATAATCTTTATAGGGAGGCGGGTGAAAAATTAGAAAATTTTCAAAACAAACGGTGGGAGATTCAGAGGAAACAAACAGATGAAAGAACATTGTATGATAGGACAGTTGCAATGGTCGATGAAAAAAAGATAATGTGTGATGAATTAAACTCAAATATTGATCAAAAGAAAAATTTGATATCTGATCTCAAGAGTGATTTAGCGCAGCTCACAAATGATTATAGTAAAAAAAGCAGTGCTATTAATTCATTTATAAGCAAGCTGGAAGGCTATAGAACTCAGGAAAAAAAATTAAGAGAAAATCGTGATGAATTATTATCTGATATAAATAAAAAAATAACAGAAAAAAGAATTTTAGATGACCAACTAGTATTCTATCAAGAGCTGATAGAGTCTAAAGAAGGATTTCCTGAGGGTACAAGATTTGTTTTAGAGAACCCAAGCGAATTTCCGGGTATTTTAGGTACAATCGCTGATATGTTCTCAATTAATTCTCAATATAGAGATGCTCTAGAGGCAGGTCTTGGTGATTTATCTCATTGTTTAGTTGCAAAAGATAAAGTCAGTGCGCTAAAAACTTTAAAGAAAGCTAGAAATATTTCTGCAGGAGATTTAACAATTATACCACTTAAGGAAGCAAAAGAATTAAAAAATGAATTGAAATCAATTCCTGATGACATGGAAGTTATTGGAAGAGCATCTGATTTAATCGAAACTTCTGATGAACTTGTTCCCCTAGCGAATTATTTGTTAGGCAATTTATTAATTGTTCAAGATATAAATGAAACAAAATTGGGTAATGATTTTTCCGGTTGGACTTGTGTTGATTTAAGTGGGTCTTATTCAGGAAAGGACTTGGTACTAAAAAATAGACAGATATCAGAACACGGAAATTTATTAGGTCGTCAAGAAAAAATTAATTCAATCTCTAAAATGAAAAGTGAAATTATTGAAAAACATGATGCGCTAAAAATTTCATTAGACTTATTAGAAGTTGATATTAAAAATAGAAGAAAAGATATCCAAAATCATAAAGATATTATTGATTCTTCAAAGAAAAATATAATAGGTCTGGAATCAGAAAAAATTCGAGTCGCAATGCAAATTGAACAACTGGAAGGTGATTTGCTATCTTTGACTGAAGAATTAAGTAATACCAAAAACATTTATAAAGATGGAAACAGGGCAATAAAAAACCTTAAACCAAAGATTGAACTGGCAATTAAAGATATAGAGTCTTCAGATGAAAAGGTGAAAAAAGCTAATACTGATTTATCCAAAGCTCGGGAAGAAAGAGATCTCTCCCAACAAAACCTTCAGGATGTAAGAGTAAAACTTGTAGAATTAGAGTCAAAAAAAGAGAATGTTGTCTTTAAACAAAAATCTGGAAATGAATCTTCTAAAGAATTGATTAAAAGGCAGGAGACCATAAAAATTGAAATAGAACAATTAGAAAAAAATATAGAAGAATTAAATCAAAAAATATCAGATGAGGAGGAGGCATTAAAAAAGTTTACTTCTCAAATACAGAAACAAAAATCAATATTAGACTTAAAGCAGTCAGCTCACAGAGACACATATAACCAAATTGATGATATTCAGCAAAAGATTTCTATAGAGCAGAAAAATAAAGAAATAATTCTTGAAGATTTAAAAACTACTGAGCTTGAGATGGCAAGAATACAACAGATGATTACATTGGTTGAAGAAAAAATAATGGATAGATATGGTAAAAAGATTCCTGATAAAATGGTTGTAGATGAGACAACCCAGGAGTTAGAGCTTAGCATCCAAAAAATTCAACGTAGCTTAGATAGAATTGGACCAGTGAATATGGCTGTCCAAGAAGAATATAACGAAGAAAATAAGCGCTTAGCCTTATTGCAATCTCAATTAGATGATTTAATGGAGTCTGAGCAAAATTTAAGATCAACAATTAATAAAATTGATCGAATAGCTAGAAAAAGATTTCAACAAACATTTGATTTGATTAAATCTAATTTTGAATCACTGTTCAAACTTTTTTTTGAAGGTGGGAATGCAACTTTAACTCTTAATGGCGATCCTGATCCATTAGAAGCTGAAATAGGTATAGAAGCTCAGCCCCCAGGGAAGCGCAATTCATCTCTTCGTTTGCTTTCATCAGGGGAAAAAGCTCTCACAGCTATTTCTTTATTATTTTCTATTTATCAGGTTAAACCTAGCCCATATTGTATACTCGATGAGGTAGATGCACCCTTAGATGATGTTAATATCCGCAAGTTTACTAAGGTGTTATCAAAATTTTCTGATGAGACCCAATTTATAATTGTTACACATAATAAGCTTACCATGGAAATTGCAGATTATATGTATGGAGTTACACAAGAGTATAAGGGTATTTCAAAATTAGTTTCAGTCAAATTTGATTGATGATTCAGAGTATAACATATTACATTTTACAATTGAAATCACCGTTAATAGTTATCGTCGCTGGTGTTGTAATTGGTTTCTTTTTTAAGCAGTTCGTTCATGCCTGGTTAGTAAAAACAGCCAAAAAATCTAAATGGGAAGGTGACGATATTATATTGAACGCTGTTGAGCCGCAAATTGTATTTTGGTTTTTTATTGCAGCTATATCATTTGCAACAAATGATATTAATTTGGAAAATACCCCTACCTTTTTAACTGAGGATTTTCTTTTAA
>CAYFIF010000218.1:0-3390 GCA_964343085.1 uncultured bacterium
TCTAACAATTTTTTTTCAGATATTAACCCTTTAGCTACAATCGGTTGGTTTGTAACAACAACATTTAAGAAAAACGATTCATTGATGTTTTTTATTGATTCAATTACCTGAGGCAATAAATTAAACTTTTTGATATTATCGATTCGATCTGATTCTCGATTAATTACGCCATCTCGATCCAAAAAAATTGCTTTTTGTTTGTTTATTTTATTCAAACAATGAACTTTACCTGATAAAAAATCTTTTTCAACCTCTAATAAACGTTCAGGTGTACCAATATCTTTAATATATTCCGTTGTATTATATGCTGAAATTAATTTCCTCCTACGCAACACCTTTGGGAATATATCTTTACCAAAATCTGAGAAAATACCCTTATCAATAAAATCAAATATCTCTGGATCTAATATATATAACGCCGCATTTACTAGATTTCTCAAATAAGAAACACCCTCATGTGGTTTAGGGAAAAAACTGGTTACATAGTTTTCACTATTGATATCTAAGAGATCGCTATCTTTCGGATGATCATTTGGATGTACTACTAGTGAGGCTACAGATTGCTTTTTATTATGAAAACTAATGAATTGCCTGAGATCAATATCTATCATTGTATCTCCATAGAACAATAAAAAAGGTTCTGAAATAAATTTTTCAATTTCTTTTAGGGAACCTGCAGTGCCTAAAGGCTTTGGATCAAAAAAATATTTTATTTTAACTCCCCATTTTTTCCCCTCTTTAAAATATTTTTTAATTATCTCACCTTTATGACCTAAAAGCATAAAAACATCCGTAAGGCCATAACTTTTTAAAAAATTTATTTGATGTTCTAAAACAGGCTTTCCAGCTAGAAGAACCATTGGTTTAGGGATTGATTCAGTAAGGCTACCCATACGGGTGCCCTTCCCTCCAGCTAAAATAATTACCCTCATCAAACGAAATTATTTATAACATATCAAAAATATCTAAAACATTTTCAGCAACATATTCAGCTTCAGCTTTATTTAATAACGGATAAATAGGCAAACAAATATGTGTACTACATAATTTCTCAGTCTTGGGAAGACTAATATCGTTATGCTTTGGAAATACTGGCTGCTTATGAAGTGGCAGTTCATAAATATAGCCACTTAGCTGGACTCCTCTTTTTTCCATTGTCTTGTGAAATAATACTCTATCAAAATTTTTTAAAACAACGGTGTATTTAAAAAAATTAAATCGAGAATTTTCTGGCGGTTTGATGATAGTTATATGTTTACTATCATTTAAAAAAGAATCGTAAATAGAAGCGATATAATGTCTTTTTTCAATAAAATCTTCGATTGATTTTAACTGTCTTATACCCATTAAAGCAGAAACCTCTGGCATCCGCCAGTTGTATCCAATCCTAGTATGATAATTGGTAAAAATACCTTTTTTCTCTTTTCCAAATTCACGACTTGACTTCATTTTATCAACTAATTCTTGATTATTTGTCGTCACAATACCGCCCTCACCAGTTGTCATTACTTTGGTCGAATAGAAACTAAAGCCAGCAGCATCTCCTAATGTTCCTGCGCTAATGCCTTGATTCTTCGAACCATGAGCCTGTGCAGCATCTTCAACAAAATAGAGTCCATTATCCTTACAATATTTTGATATTTTCAAAGCTGAGTCGGATACAATACCTCCAATATGGACATGGCATATACCTGCTGTGTTCTTATTAATTTTTTGGATTACATCATGGTAGTCAAGACACATACTATCATCGCAATCAGCAAACACAGGAACACCTCCGGCATTCATTATCGCATTCGCCGTCGCAATAAATGTATTTGATGGCAAAATAACTTCTTTGCCGACAACATTCAAGCCCCTAAAAATTAATTCTAATGCTGATGTACCACTATTACAAGAAACTGCGAAGCTAGTTCCTACATAGCTAGCAAATTCCTGTTCAAATTGAGAACTATATTTAAATTGAGATAAGTATGATTCCCCATTCAGTATTTCTTTAAAATGTTTATTAATAAAGCTAATATCATCTTCACTAAATGAGGGCTTTGATGCAGGGATATTTTTCAAGTTATACCTTCCTTACTTAAAATACTTTTTTATTAGTTCACATATATATTCAATATTATTCTGAGTCAATGATGGGGCAGAGGGTAAACATACTCCAGATGAATAAATCTTTTCAGTAATTGGAAAGTCATTATTTATATCATAACATGGTTGTGAATGCATTGGCATAAATAATGTCCTTGCACCAACACCATTATCAACAAGATATGAGATTAGGTCATGAGCATCTGGAACAAAAATAATATTTCTGTGTGGCACTATATCACCCCTTGGATTAAATTTAAACGAGACAACTTTATCTACATTCTCTAATAATGAGTTAAACATTTTTAGATTATTTTTCTTTTTACTGATAAATATATCTTTTCTTTTTAGTTGAGCAACACCCACTGCCGCTTGCAACTCAGTTAATCTATAGTTAAAACCTTTTCGTTCTATAGTATCTACACCACGCTCTTTCCTTCCATCATGCTTATAGATATTGCACTCGTTTATAAGCTCAACATTATTTGTTAATAACATTCCACCTTCTCCAGTTGTTATAGTCTTATCAGAAAAAAAAGATAATGTAGAAAAATCACCAAAGGAGGCAATAGGAGCATCGTGATATAAACCAAATAGCGCGGGAGCACAGTCATTGATTAAAATAATTTTATTTTCCCTACAATATTTAGTAATGTTTTCTAGGTCAGCGGCGTTACCATATAGGCTCACATATAAAACAGCTTTAGTCTTTTCCGTCATGGATTTTTGAATAGTTTCAGTGGAAAGACATAATGTTTTCTCATCTACCTCAGCAAAAATAGGATTTGCACCTGTAGCTGAGATTGAATTGGGATCTGCAGAATGAACCAGACTTTGGACAATTACATCATCACCCCTTCCTATACCTAAACTTTTCATTCCTGTTATTAATGCAGCAGTACAATTGTTAAATGCTAAGGCATAATCTCTTTGACAATAACCCCTTAATTGGTCTTCAAACATCCTGACATATTTACCTTCTGATATCCAGTTACTTTTTATAACGTCTTCTAACAAACGCAATTCTTCCAGACCTAAATCAGGTTCATAAGCAGGAATTGATTCCTGGGCAATTCTGTCCATATAATCTCGGTATGATCCTTCTTTAAGATTGTTTTTTTTACTCATTTATTTCCAATCATTTTTTCATTGTTTTTAAATAACTAATTAAAGAAGCACTATGATCAGTAAACAAATTTGATTTTAATTCAGCGCTAACCTTTTTGTTATCCATTCGCGAAAGGGTTTCTCCTTCCATCTTATAAGTTAAAAATTCTACACTTACTTCAAAAAATTCAG
>CAYFIF010000219.1:0-3338 GCA_964343085.1 uncultured bacterium
ATAAAATTCGTTGTAGCCTCGCTGCTGGTAAAGGTTAAAGTAAGCGTCGCATCATTCGTGGTTTCACCGCTAGAGACCGCACTTCCACCTGCCGCTGCCGTGATAGCCATCGTAGGATATATTTGATCATTTAATACAAATAAAGCTCCATTTATTGTACCATTATTTCCATTTCCTGATTCATCAATTAGACTAGAAGATGAATTATTATTAAAATTCCAATAAGAGACTATATTCCCTGATGAATTATAGTCACCTGAGTTAGTAAGAGGACTTAAAGGAGATCCTGAATTAAAAAGAGCCGTAATCTCTTCAGGGAGCAAAGCTCTATTCCATATTACAACCTCATCAATTAATCCTGATAAAACCCTCCCATCAAGAGAAGAAAATTCTCCAATTGCAAAAACATTATCATTATTAATATTATATGTTCCTATTGGGCTTAGACTGTGATTTGATCCTTTGACTCCATCAACAACAATGTGCCCAATATTCCAACTCCTATCAAATACTGCATGGACAAGATGCCAACTGTTATCATTGATTACATCATCTGAAAATATTTGTCTTTCGTAAGAACCGGTTAAGACCGATGCTCTTATATGTCCATCACCTGTAACCGCCATTTCATATCCATTGCCCATGCTGTATCCACGTTTTGATATAATATACCCCTCGTTTTTTGTACCATTTGTTATATTTTCCTCTACCTTGACCCAGGCTTGAATAGTAAAATTATTGGTTCCCATATCCAGTGTGTTTAGATCACCAAAATTTACATTATCATCGACACCATCAAAACTGAGGGTATAATTTTGAGCGTTTACCAATGAAAACAGTATAAACAGAGGTGCAATTTTATTCAGCATAAATAACACCTGTTCCTCTGTGTCTAATTAGGATTTCATTTCCGTCCGGATCAACCATCTCACATTCACGATTAAATTTAAGATGACTTTCACCCTGTGATACTGATTTGAATACAATTTTGGCTATACTTATGTCTTCGCTAATGCTTGTTGCATCATCGCTTATATATACAGAAATAATTTCAATAATTCCTGGAGAATCATTATCAACAAAAAACATTGAATTTGTTTCAGATGAAAATTGTCCATTCTCAATATTGAAAAAGATCAGTTTTGTTGTATCATATTCAATGATTACTGATACTCCACGTAAATTTTCCGGACCCATAGCATATACCGTAGTGGTAATATAATTATCAACCTGTATTTCAAAAGTATCCGGACTAAAAATTAACGCAGGCTTGTTATATAAAAGTCCATCGGTATTATTATCGGCTTCCAAAGGGTCATTGGGTCCACTAGAGTCTCTTCCACAAGAGAAAAATAAAAACATAACTATCATCATTGGTTTAAATCTTAAACCATGACCTATTACCACGCAGATCAATTTTTTATATAGATATACCATTCCATTATAAATATAATGCAATAGGTAAAAAAAAGCACCAAATATAGATACTTATAATTATTAATTAATTAATCAAAATATATAGATAATCAAAATATATAGAAAACTGAAGGGAGTTTTTAAATATACAGGAGCTTTCTTAAAACAAATTAAAGCCTTATAGTAAAGCTTTTAACTAGTATAAATGTTTTGTATTTAGGGTAAAGTAATATTTTAGTTGTTAAATCTAATTCCCACCTTCTCGACAAGAGTCTTCGAACTCTAACATTTCTGCTTCATTGTCAATAGTTAAAACATTGCCCCCTTCTACTAATAAATTTACAGGGTATTGTAGAGAGGGTTCTTCTTGAATATCTGGATTATTCACATACCAATCCCTAATAGAATTCCAACCTTCGGTGTCTTCTTCCGTTTCAATTGTAATCTCAGTTCCATCAGGCATAATATATGTAATTGGATATTCAAACTCATAACAAGGCCCCTCATCATCACTCTCTTCACCCTCGCCCCAGTGATCATCATCTTCCTCATTCCGGCAGCGTTCCTTAGCTGCAATCATTTCGTTTTCATTGTTTATAGTCAGCGTCTCGTTACCGCCTTCTGTATCAAAAATAATATCTACTGGATACTGAAGCTCTGGCCTCTGATCAGAATCTGGATTTGCTTCATACCAGGCCTTAAGATCTGACCAACCATCCTCAGTGTCTTCAGTAACTGTCAATTCACTACCATCAGGCATAATATATGTAATCGGATAAACCAGATCAAAGCATGACCAATCATGATTTTGTTTATCACCCCAGCAGCGATCTTTAGCTTCGATCATTTCATCTTCATTGTTTATAGTCACCATATCACTGCCGTTTTCAGTCTCAAAAGTAATATCTACTGGATACTGAAGCTCTGGCCTCTGATCAGAATCTGGATTTGCTTCATACCAGGACTTAAGGTCTGACCACCCATCTTCAGTGTCTTCAGTAACTGTCAATTCACTACCGTCAGGCATGATATATGTAATCGGATAAACTAAATCAAAACATGACCAACCTTCATCTCTGTTCCAATTATTATTTTTTCTCCTACAACCACTATATGCTTCTTTTAATTCATCTTCATCATTCACAGTTATTATATCATTATCATCAAAAATAATTTGTATTGGAAACTGAATAGATGGTCTTTCATCGCTATTTGGATTTTGTTCATACCATAATTTTATACCCGACCAGCCATCCTCGGAATCCTCAGTTACTTCCAAGACAGTTCCATCAGGCATGTTAAATGAGATTGGATATACGATACCAAAACATTTCCAGTCACCATCATGTTCATCAGACCTATCGTAATCTTCCCTTTTCCAATCAGATCTAGGGTTAAGCCTTCTACCATCTAAATCAAAATATATTTCAGATCTATGCCCCGATCTATGTCCCAAACCCGCCATTGATGCTTCATAACCAAGTCCAACTGCCATCATTGTACCAATATTTTCGTAGTCAATAATATCTTCAATTATTCTTCTGGACTCCATAGGTAATTCTTGAATAGAAATATCAACTTTATCAGCGTTGGCTATAGCATCAATAAGTTCAGCATCGGATATCTCATAAGATTTATTAATATTTGATTGGCATCCGGTTATCATAAATAAGAATGAAATTAAGATAAGGGAAAATATTTTTTTCATGGTTATATCCATTATTTTAAATGATTAACAACTTTATGTAATATAAGAAACTTTTTAATTAAAGGTATTAGTTTGATTTATCAAATTGAAAGATTAGAATAACCAATTATAATAAAGATTTATAAATATTTCCAAACATTAACCTGCGCCGCCTCCGCCGCCTCCGCCGCCGCCGCCACCACCGCCACCGGCATCACTGGCAAAATTAGCACTC
>CAYFIF010000220.1:0-3329 GCA_964343085.1 uncultured bacterium
GGTGGAAAAATATGAACCAGCAAAGACTGGAGAATCGCCATTGGCAAATATTGATGAATGGGTGCATTCTTCAGGGGGTAAAAGAGAGACTAATACAATGCCTCAGTGGGCTGGATCTTGTTGGTATTTTTTGCGATTTATAGATCCTCAAAATGAAAAGAAAGCATGGAACAATGAGGCCGAATCCTACTGGATGCCAGTAGATTTATATGTGGGTGGCGTGGAGCATGCGGTTCTGCACTTATTATACTCAAGATTTTGGCACCATGTTCTCCATGACCTAGGCTTGGTTTCATGCAGAGAGCCATTTAAGAAATTATTCAATCAGGGAATGATTCAAGGTGAAGACGGTCAAAAGATGAGTAAATCCAGAGGAAATGTGATTAACCCTGATGATGTTGTAAATGAATACGGGGCAGATAGTTTCAGGCTTTATGAAATGTTTATGGGGCCGCTAGATAAATCAAAACCTTGGAACACAAAGGGGTTACAGGGTTGCTATCGTTTCTCACAGAAAATATGGAGGTTGTACACTGAAGATTATTCAAAAATTGTTAGCGATGATCCATCAAAAGAAACGCTAAGAATTCTCCATCAGACTATAAAAAAAGTTACAAGAGATTTAGAAAAACTTGATTTTAATACTGCCGTATCTCAGATGATGATTTTTGTTAATCATATGCTAAATCAAGATTATTATAATAAAGACGTATTACATCATTTCTTAATAATATTAAATCCGTTTGCACCTCATTTGAGTGAAGAATTAAATGAAATTTTATTTAAAGATAATTATTCTCCAATCCATGATAAAAAATGGCCAGAATTTGATGAATCGCTAATGGTCTCTGACTCGATGACTATAGCAGTCCAGATTGATGGTAAAACAAGAGGGACTGTCGAGGTTGAAGCTAATACTGACAAAGAAGAAATTTTTAATTTCATCATAGATAATGATAAATTCTCAAAGTATTTAAATGGTAGTAACATTATCAAAAAGATTTATGTGCCAAATAGATTGGTAAACCTTGTAATAAAATAGATCTTATTTATATTGGGAGATAGCAAATGAAAAGTATAAACATGATCAGCACTATTGTACTGATTTTTATTTCTTCTATTTACGCTAATAATGGTATCTATAATCAGATTGAAAATGATCACAGAATCAGAAATTTTGCCTTTATTGGTCCCTTTCCTAAAACATTTAATGGTGACTCACTTATTAATATTATTAATAGTGATCAATTTTCTATGGATAATAATGTTAAATATAAAGGAGAGAGCTATAAATGGATAATATCACATCCTGCTAATGGATCTTTAGCAATTCATAATCTATGGCATTTATATCCAAATATTCAGCCTGGAGATATTGTGATTGGCTATGCAATTGTCAACTCAATAAAAAAACAAAAAATTATTTCTGAAATAATGAATTTTTGGTATTGTCAGGCTGATATATATATAAATTCAAAATTAATATTTGATCAGGATAAACATCCGCAAGGTAAACTTATTAGGGGTAGCCTCAATTCGGGTAATAATAATATTTGTTTAAAGATTGAAGCAATCGGCGAGCCTGGAATTAATTTGGCTATTTACCCAGAATCTAGAATAGAAATATCTGGTAAGGTGTTAGACAAAAATGGCAATACCGTTCCATTTGCGAATGTAAGATTTTATGAGATTAATAAAGAAAAATGGTATGGAAGTAGTACAGATATAAAAGGAGAGTATTCATTTCAAATCTTTCCAGTAGATGAAGATCCTGAATATTTTGCTTTTGCTTTTGGTGGTGAGAATAAAAGATCTCATAAAATTATTTCTGGATTAAAGAGAGGGGACCGAAAAAAATTAAACTTTACGGTTTTAAAAAAGCCAAAAATTAAGGGTAAGGTTTTTAATCTTGATGGTAAAGGTCGTCAGTATGGTGTTGTTGTCCAAGCCGTAGGCTTGAACAGTAAGGGCGAAGAAGATGATCGGTATTTGGCAACCACTCATACATCTTCAGAGGGTCAATTTGAGTTTAGTAATCTTTCTTTAGAATTAAAATACCATCTTAGAATCCATGGAAAGGACGATTTTATTTATTATAAGGATAAAAATGATAAAAAGAAAATATTCGATCTAAGTATATCGAATAATGGATATGAAGACATTGAAATGAAAGTTCCTAGGCTATCAAAAGGAACTTGGAGTCAGATCACATATACAGATGGTATGCAGAGCAATTACACTATGTCAAGTGTAATTGATAATGAAAATAAACTTTGGTTTGGATCCTATACCGGAATTTCCATTTACGATGGTCAGGAAATAATAAATATTAACCAGCATGATGGTTTACCTCAAAAACCGATATTGCAAATCTTTCAAGATAATAAAAATCGAATTTGGGCCGCTGCTGCTCATCCTCAATGGAGAAATGATGGCGGGCTAACATTATTTAAAGATGATAAAATTGAAAAAGTTTTTTCTGAACAAGATGGGCTTAATGGTAATAGTGTTACTGCAATTGACCAAGATGTTAACGGGAATATCCTTATTGGTGGAAATGGTGGATTTACAATTTATGATGGTAAAAACTTCAAGACATTCAATGGAAACGATGGTATTCCATTTGGATATGTTAACACTATAATGGTAGAAGGTACGAATATCTGGTTAGGTACTCTAGATGGGTTGGTGTTGTACAATGGGAAAAAATTCAGAGTGTATAATTCCGATGATGGCCTAAGTCATCAGTGGATAAATTGTATTAGAAAAGGACCAAACGGAAAAATATGGATAGGGACAAATGCTGGATTATCTATTTTTGATGGTACAAAATTTTCTGTCCTTTGGTATAAACATGGTCTTGCAAATAATCAAATAAATGATGTTTATTTTGATAAATCAGGCAATGCGATCATCAGTACGGGCAACGGTGTCTTTAGATACAATGGAAAAACATTTGTAAGGTTAGACCCCAAATCAGCCGGTTACAATTTTGAATTAAATGCTGGAATGGAGATTAATCGATCAAAGGATGGTATATACTGGTTTACTGATTGGAGTGGATCTGGTGTTGTAAAGTACGATCCTAGATCGATCATTAATACAACTGAGGCAGATAGCTTCCCTAATATAGCTATCAATGATATAAAAGTAGATAAAAATAGAAATCTTTGGATAGCTACAAATGGTCGAGGTCTTATACAGTTAGTTGACGGAAAAATAAAGAATCAATTCAAAATTGAAGATGGTCTTAGAAATAATACTATAACAAGTCTTGATATTGATGTTTATGGAAATATTTGGATGGCTACTAGCGCTGGTCTTTCAAA
>CAYFIF010000221.1:0-3317 GCA_964343085.1 uncultured bacterium
TATTCAATTATTTTTATTTCATTATCATATGAGTCAAGGATTTTCTCAGACCAAATAATTAGAGAGTCTTTATTTGGCACTATTGCTATTTTAACTGGTACTGGTTATGTATTAGGTGATTATGAGATGTGGCCTGTTTTTCTGCAAATGATATTACTTACTTTAATGTTTGTCGGCGGTATGGGAGGATCAACTACTGGTGGAATGAAAGTAATTCGTATCTTACTACTTGTAAAATACGCTGCACTCGAGACTCGTAGAATGTTACACTCAAGGGCATTAATTCCCGTTAAAATTGGTAAACAATATGTTGAAGAAGATGTAGTAAGGAATACTCTAGGCTTTTTCTTATTTTTTATGTCTTCATTTATTATAGCCACTATTTTACTTTCTACATTAGGATTAGATATCGAATCTTCAATTGGGGCAGCAGCATCTGCTATGGGTAACATTGGCCCTGCTTTTGGTGAATTTGGTCCTACTGATAACTATGCGCTAATGCCAAAACCAGGTAAATGGATATTATCATTTTGTATGCTCCTAGGTAGACTTGAAATTTTTACTGTAATGGTATTATTTAGTAAAACATTCTGGAAATGAGGAATTAAATGTACATTAAAAAACAAATTAAAGGTAATACTGCTATTATTACCATCGATCGGGAAGAAGCACTCAATGCCCTTAAGCCAGAAGTTCTCCATGAGCTTAAGAAAAAGATCGATGGACTTATTAATGATAAAAATATCTCCTCTATCATTTTAACAGGTTCAGGGGAAAAAGCTTTTATTGCCGGAGCAGATATTAAATTTATGAAGAGTCTGGATAAAAAAGGTGCTCTTGAATTTGGAAAACTAGGCCATGAAGTTGCAAACATTTTAGAAAATTCCCCTAAACCTATAATTGCGGCTGTTAATGGATTTGCGCTTGGAGGTGGTTGCGAAATAAGCCTAGCTTGTCACATTAGATACGCTAGTGAAAATGCCATATTTTCTCAGCCAGAAGTAAAATTAGGATTG
Organism: uncultured bacterium; assembly: GCA_964343085.1. GTDB lineage: Bacteria > Fidelibacterota > Marinisomatia > Marinisomatales > UBA1611 > CAZLPW01. Next base: position 1,017 of record CAYFIF010000221.1, read on the forward strand.
ATTCCTGGTATGGGTGGAACCCAGAGATTGCCTAAAATAGTAGGCAAAGGAAATGCAGTAGAGCTAATCATTAGTGGAAAAATGATTGATGCTGATGAAGCTTTAAGGATTGGTTTGGTAAACAAAGTATTCCCAAAGAATGTATTACTTGATGAAACTGTAAAATTCGCAAATTTATTATCTTTGAATGGTCCTAATGCAATTTCAAGTTCAATAAACTGTATTAATCAATCATATGAAAGATCCCAATCGGATGGATTGAATAATGAAGTTGAAGTTTTTTCTAAATTATTTGGAACTAAGGAAACGTCTGAAGGTCTGAGAGCTTTTATAGAAAAACGAAAAGCTAATTTTAATAAATAATGAATCGATATGTAATTCTTGCTATTGGCTCTTTAGATTATCTTTTAAGCAAGACTGGTAATATGTTACTTCGTTATAGTTCTCAAGAAGTTGTCGCTATTATAGACCCAAATCACGCTGGCAACACATCAGATAAAGTGCTAGGGTGGGGTAAAAAAATTCCTGTTGTTAGGTCATTTAATAAATCAAAAAAACACGATCCTAATTGTTTGGTAATTGGGAGCGCCCCTCAAGGTGGTATATTGAGTGATCTAGATAGGAAAGAGGTAATTAATGCAATAAAAGAAAAATGTAATATTATAAGTGGAATGCATATTTTTCTTAATGAGGATGGGGAAATTTCTTATCTGGCTAAAAAAAATGGTGTTAAGATAGTTGATTTAAGAAAACCTCCAAACCCACCTCATTTTCCTAATGGATCTTGGTTAAGTAGGAAGTTTCCGGTTCTAGCTGTAGTTGGTTCTGATTGTGATACAGGGAAAATGACTACTGCCTGGGAGATTGCAAAGTCACTAAAAAGTAGAGGTAAAAGGGTTGAGTTTATTGCTACTGGGCAAACAGGAATATTGCTTTCTGGTACTGGTATTGCAATTGATGCAGTTAAATCTGATTTTATGGCCGGTGAAGTTGAGTTTCTTTTAGACAATTGTTCAGATCAAACTGACCTGGCTATTGTTGAAGGGCAAGGGGCATTAAATAATATGTTTTATTCAGGAGTAACACTTGGACTCCTTCATGGATCAATGCCTGATTTTTTAGTATTTACTCACGAACCAAATAGAGATTTAGATGTTACGAAATGGAAAATACCAGAAATTAAAGATATGATGCAGATCTATATAGATCTATTAAAACCATTTAAGAAGAGTAAATTTTTAGGGTTTAATCTTTTAACATTTAAAATGAGTGACGATGATGCCTTAAAAGAAATAAGTTCTTTTAAAAATGAGTTTAATATGCCTGCAACGGATTTAGTACGATTTAAAGATAGTGGTTTAGTTGAGTCTATTTACGAAAATATAGATAAATGGAATTAACCTATACTAAATATAGAATTAACCTAAAATACCCTTTCGGTATTTCTAGGAGTAGTCACAATTGGTATGATCTAATTTTTATTTTTTTAAAAGATGGAAGTATAATTGGAAGAGGCGAAGCAGCGCCCTCATTAAGATATGGCGAATCGATTGATGAAATTGAGAGAATATTAAAATCAAAAATTTCTTTACCAGATACATATTCTAGCAGAACAGATTTATGGAACTTTATTAAGCCGCAGTTGGGACAAATTAAAGCTCTTGAAGCTGCGTTCAGTATGGCAATTTGGGATTGGTGGGGGCAAAAAAAAAATAAGCCAGTTCATCAATTGTTAAATATTAAAGGTACTGACCTCCCAGCGACAAGCTTTACAATTGCAATAGGAAATATTAATGAAATTGAACAGAAATTAGATGAATCAAGGGAATACTTAATTTTAAAAGTAAAGTTAGGAACTCCGCATATGGATAAAGAGATAATTACAGAAATAAGAAGACACACTGATAAACCTATTCGTGTTGATGCAAATGAAGGGTGGGATTTAAAAACTGCATTTGAAATGTCCAAATGGTTAGCTGATAGGAATGTCGAATTTATTGAACAGCCATTTCCAGCCCAAAAAATCGATCAAACAAAAATTTTAAAAAAGAAATCGCCTCTAGACATATTTGCTGATGAGAATAGTATAAACTCTAGCCATATTTCTCAATTACATGAAATATTTGATGGGATTAATATCAAGCTAATGAAATGTGGATCGCTTGAAGAAGCCTGCCTGATGATAGATATTGCCAGGAATTATGATATGAAAATTATGCTTGGTTGTATGGTTGAAAGTTCAATCGGAATAACAGCTGCAAGTCATATTGCGGGTGCAGTAGATTTTGTTGATTTAGATGG
>CAYFIF010000222.1:0-3261 GCA_964343085.1 uncultured bacterium
ACATTGCTTGTAAATGTCAATTCAATTTGGGAACCACCATCCTATAGATCAGCTGCTTTGCTTGATGGGATTGTTACAATGAAGCTTGAGAATGAAAGATTAGGCTCACCGTTATTTGGAAGTTTAAACATTGAACACTTTACAGTTGGAGGATATTCCATGGGCGGTGGAGGCGCTCAACTAGCGGCGCAGCAAGATTCATCAATAAAAGCAATTGTTGCATTATCTCCTTGGCTTGAAACTCCTAGTACAGCATTAAATAACAGTACTTCAATTTTATTTATTAGTGGAGAATTTGATAATGTAGCGCCAAACGATTATCATACTAATGTTTTCTACAATAATACTCCCGAGACCACAGATAAATTATTATATGAAATTTCGGGAGGAGATCATTATACTGTTGTAAGTCCATACAATGATTTAGAGATGGGGCTAAAGACAGTATTTTGGTTAGAGAAATATATCTTAAACAATTTATCTAATTGTGATTCCTTAATTATTCAACCCTCCACCGCATCTGATTTTTCTACAAACATAGAATGCCCCTCTAATATCACTGGTGATATTACACAGGATGGGTCCATAAATTTTTTAGATTTATTATTACTGATTTCATGGATCTTAAATATAAGTACTCCTTCAGATTTAGAAATGTCTATCGCAGATGTAACAAATGATAGTGTTTTAGATATTTTTGATATTGTTATTATAACAGATATCATTTGGACCAATTAATTTACTTTGCTAACAAGAAATTTTAGATAAACCAAAAAATAATTAAAAAAACAAAATAGTAAAATTATTATGACGCTAAAATTTGCTTTAACTTAACCTAAATTTTTACCTTCATTATATAATAATTTGAAATAGTAAAAGCCTTGGAAGTCTTTGAAATAATTGTAAACAATAAACTTCATAAAATAGAATCTGAAGCTTCTACACCCTTACTTTGGATTTTAAGGGATCATCTCAATTTAGTCGGCACTAAATATGGTTGCGGTATATCTCAATGCGGAGCATGTACTATTCATTTAAATGGAGAAGCAATTCGTTCATGCGTTTATCCAATTTCTGCTGTAGGAAAACAAAAAATAACTACTATCGAAGGTTTGTCAGAACAGGACGAGTATAGTTTTGTTCAAAAAGCTTGGATTAATGAAGACGTCTCACAATGCGGATATTGTCAAGCCGGTCAAATTATGACTGCCACAGCATTGCTTGAAAAAAATCCTAGTCCCTCTGATAAAGAAATCGATACGGCAATGAGTGGAAATATTTGTAGGTGCGGAACTTATACAAGGATCAAAAAAGCTATTAAATCTGCATCTTTAAATAGAGATTAATATGGAAATAGTTAATACTAAAATAGGCAGAAGATCATTTTTAAAAGTTACAGCAGCGACAGGTGGTGGCCTTATAGTTGGCTTTAATTGGTTGCTAAGCTGTAAAACATTGGATTCCAAAAAAACCAAAATATCAATTCCAAAAAGTTGGTTTAAAATTAACGGATACATTCGCATTGGCGAGAACGGTATGGTAACTATACTATCTCCTAATCCTGAGATCGGCCAAAATGTTATGACTTCAATGCCAATGATTGTAGCAGAAGAACTTGATGTCCCATGGGAGAATGTAATTGTAAAACAAGGTAATTTAGATGAAGACTCTTTTAAGAACCCTCAATTTGCTGGCGGGAGCCTAAGTATAATGAAAGGATGGGATCCGTTAAGAATTGCTGGGGCTGCTGGAAGATACATGCTTATGAAGGCAGTATCTAATAATTGGAATATACCTATGGAAAATTTATTTACTAATGAAGGAGTAATTATTGATAAGTCAAAAAAAATGAAAATTGGGTATGGGGAGGTTGCATCTCAAGCAGTGAATATCAAAGTTCCAAAAAATTTGAAGCTAAAAGAGCCCGAAAGCTATAAAATTATAGGTACTTCTAAAAATAATGTTGAAGGACCAAAAATTGTGAAAGGGAATAATCTTTTTGGTATTGATTATCGAACTAAAGACATGCTTTTAGCGATGATAGAGCATCCTCCTTCATTTGGTATGGGTATAAAAAGTTTTAACAAAGATGAGATAGTTTCTATGCCTGGTATAATTGATGCTTTTTTAATTGATACCTCACATCCAAATCCTAGTTGGGCAGATGTAAATGCATTTAATAAAATTATTGCCATTGTTGGTGAGAAGACGTGGGACCTTATACAGGCAAAGAAAAAATTAAAAGTTGTTTGGGACACTTTTGATAATCTAGAAAACTCGAAAGAGCATGAAAAAAGGCTAGATAAAGACTTGATTGATGGTGTGGTAACTGAAAAACGGCTAGATGGTGATCCTGATATTGCTTTCAAAAATGCCTCTAAAATAATAGAAAGATCTTATTCTTGTCCATTCATTGCACACAACACCCTTGAACCAATCAATTTTTTTGCAAATGTCCAAAAAAATTCTGTTGAGCTTGTAGGCCCTATTCAAACACCAAAAGCTCTTGAAACATCCGTCTCATCTCTTTTAAATATTCCAAAAGATAATATTGATGTGAAAATGACAAGGATAGGTGGAGGATTTGGTAGAAGACTTTATGTTCATTTTGGATTAGAGGCTGCTTTAATATCAAAAAAGATAGGTGCCCCAGTCAAACTTATCTACAAAAGAGAAGATGATATAACTCAAGGTACATTCCGGCCTGCTTATAAAGCTGTTTACAAAGCAGCATTAGATGAAAAAAATAGACTGATTGCACTTTCAATAAAAGGTGTAGGATTACCAAGCGGGCCAATTTTCCCTAACAGATTTCCTGCTGGGGCAATTGATCACTATAAAGCTGAAAATAAATCATCAAGTACAAATATTTCTACAGGAGCTTGGAGAGCTCCAAAATCAAATTTTACAGCAGGTGCAGAGCAGGCATTTATTGATGAAATCGCAGAAATTTGTGAAAAAGATCCAATTGATTTCAGACTCGAGCTATTAAATAGAGTAATTCGCAACCCTGTAGGTGAAAACTTAGATTATGATCCAAAAAGATTTATAGGGGTCTTGAATTTAGTTAGAGATAAATCTTCTTGGGATAATGACAAAAATAAATTTAAAGGAGTCTCCTCTTATTTCTGTCATAACACATATGTCGCTGAAGTAATAGAGATGGTCATGATTGACAATCAACCTAAAATTAAAAATATTTGGTGTGCTGTAGACTGTGGGATCGTGATAAATAAAAATAGTGCAAAAAATATGATTGAA
>CAYFIF010000223.1:0-3235 GCA_964343085.1 uncultured bacterium
TCAATAGTTTTTCAACATCGTTCAAAAACACTTGAAGATAAAGATGTAAACTCTATTATTGATGAAATTATAAATATTGCAGATCAAAATTTTAATGCTAAATTAAGAGTATGAAGGACATGGAATTATTAAACGAATTAGAACTCAAAATCAGAGAGATGGCCTCATCTTTGGAAAGAGAGAGGGAAAAAAACATTAAATCAGATAGCAACCTAGGTGATTCAAAAAAATTATCTGAGATTGAAGACAGAGTTAAAAATTTAATTAAAATCTTAGATGAAATAGGAGACTGAAATTATGACTGATGATTCTAACCAAGTTAAGATTTATATTTTTGGTCAAGAATATTCAGTGAAGGCCCCGGCTGACCCAGAATACATAAAGAAAATTGCCAAATACGTTGATGAAAGAATGCGAGAAGTTCAATCCGGATTTGACACTACTCAATCCTCGACTAGGATAGCGATCTTAGCTGCTATGAATATTACTGATGAGCTTTTTAACGCTAGACAATCTGGCGATATTGATTTTAAAGCAGTTGAGCAAAAGGTTTCATCACTTATCGAGCTAATTGACGATAAACTCCAGCCCTAATTTTTTTAACCTTATGCCATTTAAATTACTCTCTGGGATTGAGGTCAGCAAAAGTGTATACAAAAAACTAACCAAAAAAATTGTAAAGCTAAAATCAAAAAATATTATTCCGGGACTTGCCGTTATACTTGTTGGCAATAATCCTGCCTCAAAAATTTATGTTAGATCAAAAACAAAGAAGTTCAAAGAACTTGGAATTCTATCTAAAACAATTAATGTTGATTCTAAAATAAGTGAAACTGAATTAATTGCCATAATTGAAGAATTAAACAATGATAATAATTTTCATGGCATATTAGTTCAGCTACCACTACCAGCCCAAATTAATAAAAATAAAATTTTATACACCATAAACCCGCTCAAAGATGTTGATGGTTTCCACCCCGAAAATGTAGGGATGCTCTCCATTGGTCAGCCTAGGTTTATTCCTTGCACCCCTAAAGGAATAATTAAAATATTAGAATATTATAATATTTCTTTGAAAGGAAAACATGTAGTTGTGGTTGGCCGAAGTAATTTAGTTGGAAGACCGATCTCTATTTTAACTAGTTCACCAGGATTATCTTTAAATGGGACTACTACAATTTGCCACTCAGGGACAAAAGATATTTCTTTTTTTACTAAGCAGGCTGATATACTTATTTCTGCAATTGGAATGCCCGAATATTTTAGCAAAAATAATATTAAAAAGGGTGCAGTCATAATTGATGTTGGAATTAATAAAATTAAATCTAATAATTCAAAAGGCTACAAAATATTAGGTGACTTTAATTGGAATCATGTGACTGAATTAGCGTCATACGGGACCCCAGTTCCTGGCGGTGTAGGCCCCATGACCATAGCAATGTTACTAGATAATACTATCTTAGCAGCTGAAAATACTTTATAAGAAAACACTTTAAATAAATACTATCGTATATAATTTTGATTGAGCATATAATTTCGATTACACCTATCATTTTTCGCTAAAATCAGTCTAAATAAAATGATATAGCCGAAACTATGCATAATAAAATATATTTAAACTAATCACGTGGTATAATAAAAAAAATTCATAAAATCATTAACTAATATTGATTTTTAATAAAATTAATCAGAATATATCGTCTCAAAATCATGTTAAAAAAAATCTTTTCTTGTATTTTATCTTTTCTAATTGCATCTGCAACTTTACATGTTGATGCACATCATAAACACTATTCTGATGGATATTTTTTGTATAATAGTGAAGATGAGCCAAGCGAGCAGCATTATTTATCAAATCATTGCGAAAAATGTTTAGTTAATAAAAGTAAATCTACATTCAAAAATTATATTGAATCGACTTTTGCTTTTAAAGCAGCATTATTTAAACCTTTCAATAATCGGCACATAGACTACTATTTAGTAGCATTTAGTTTATTTAGCAGACCACCCCCCAAATTAATTAGTTAGAATACTCTTTTAAAGACACTGAAAAAAACCAGTGTTTAATATTATATTTTTCTATTTAGCTCAGTTCTTCATTGATTTTTTGCAGTCTTATAGTTTAGAAAAGAGAATAAATAGTAAGTAACTAATTAAAAACTTAAATATATGAATGAAAAAATTATAAGTGTTCAAAACATTACAAAAAATTTTGAACATTTTAAGGCAATTGATAATCTTTCTTTTGAGGTTGAAAAAGGAGAGATCTATGGATTGCTTGGATCTAATGGTGCTGGAAAATCAACTACAATAAATATTTTGCTTGGTTTTTTAAAACCTGATTCAGGAAATGCGACCATAAATAAATTAGATACATCGCTCAATTATAAAGAGGTGAGAAAAAATATTGGCTATATATCTGAGAATGTAAGTTTATATCCATATCTATCAGGTATAGAAAATTTGGATTATTTTTGTAAACTAACTGGAAAATCTCATAATACAAGTGAGCTACAGGATTTACTTAATAAATGTGGTTTAGAAAATGATGCCCATCATAAACGTATGGAATCTTATTCTAAAGGTATGCGGCAAAAAGTTGGTATCGCAATAGCATTAGCAAAAAAGGCTAAGGTATATTTATTGGATGAACCTGCCAGCGGTTTAGATCCTTTAGCCAGCAATGAACTATCTTTATTACTTAGAAAACTGTCTTCGATGGGAGCAGCCGTTCTAATGGCCTCACATGATATTTTTAGAATTCGAGAAACCTGTAATCGTATAGGAATAATTAAAAATGGCAGATTGGTTAAAGAAATGAACACTTCTGATGTCTCTACCAATGAGCTAGAAAATATCTATATTGATTATATGCAAAAATAATTTTCAGACTTTATGATTAATATAATTTTAAATGAGTGGAAAATGTTTCTTCGGGATAGACTATTTATCTACTCGACAACGATTTTTTTATTAAGCCTAGTAATAGTTGTTATTTTGGGTATAATTCAAAATAACAATCAGAAGATATACCAAACTAAAGCTCAGACTCATGTCCGCCAACAGTGGGAAAGTTTAGAAGCTATGAATCCTCATAGGGCTGCACATTATGGATCATATGCTTTTAAACCTATAAACATTTTAAATAGTATGGACAGCGGAATTAATGATATAACAGGAAATGTTATTAAGCTTGAAGGTCATGTCCAAAATGAAATTGTATATTCTGAAGCTT